>NZ_AKJO01000132.1:0-1875 GCF_000282295.1 Pseudomonas sp. GM33 | reverse complement strand
GCTCCCACAAAAGACCGTGCCCACGCTGAAACTGTAGGAGCCAGCCTGCTGGCGATGGACTCCAGTGCGCCGCGTTCATCCAGCTCACCCGCGTTATCCTTAACAACCATCGCTGGCAGGCGCCTGAGTCAGGCAATTGCAGGCAAAAACGTCAGAAGACTTCCAGCTTGATCGCGTCACCCTTATCGAAAGGGTTCTTTGTAAATCCCTGTTGCACGACGAGACCAGAGGGGGACTCCGGGTTTCGATCTAGAGCATCTTCTCCAGGCCGACCTTGTCGCTGAGCCAGGCTTTGAAGCTGCGCCATTTGCCGCCGGGTTCCTTGCGCAAGGTGTGTTGACGGCCCTCGTCCTCGGTGAGCCAGACGACTTCGCCGTTTTCCAGTCGGGCCTGGTAACTCATGGCCGGCGCCATGCCCTCAAGCGCCGCCTGGCGCACGTAGCCGGCCAGTTCTGGACTGTCGACCAGCACTCCGACTTCAGTGTTCCAGAACAGTGAACGCGGGTCGAAATTGAACGAACCGATGAACACTTTCTGCCTGTCCAGGATCATGGCCTTGGTGTGCAGGCTGGAGTCCGAGCCACCACTGAGTCCAAACGAAGAACTGCGGCCGGTATCTTCCGGCTGACGCCGCAGCTCATAGAGTTTCACGCCATGTTCTAGCAGCGTCTTGCGATACGGTGCATAGCCGCCATGCACCGCCGGCACATCGGTGGCTTCCAGTGAGTTGGTCAGCAAGCGCACATCAACGCCGGCATCGGCACGCCCCAGGAGATAGTCCATGCCCGACTTTTGCGGGACGAAGTAGGCCGACATCATGATCAGCTCGTTGCTGACGCCATCGAGTTCAGGCCGCAGTTGTGTGGCCATCAATAACGCGCGTGCCGGTTCGCCGTCAGCCAGGACCTTGCTCGGAGCATCCCACATCGCCGTGCCATGGGCCCAGATCAGCTGCTTGCGCCACGCCTCGAATTGCGGCCGAGTCTGGTAGGTCATGAGATGGTCGTACAAAGCCCTGTGCTCGGTACGTGAGGACTGGAGCGACTGCTCCAGACGTTGGCGGCTCTTGAGCAAGTCCTGTGCTGTCGGCTTGTTGATCTGGAAGTCACTGATCGATTGGCTCAAGGCGCTGTTCCAGTACTGATCGAAGCTGTGCCCCAACTGCTCGGCGACCGGTCCGATGCAAAGCAGGTCCATATCGGTGAAGTTGAGATCGGGCTTGGCGTCAAAATATTCATCCCCCAGGTTGCGTCCGCCGACGATGGCTGCGCTGTTGTCAGCCAGCCACAGTTTGTTGTGCATGCGTCGGTGCTGCTGGGAAAGATCAAGCAAACGGCCCATGGTTCGAGTCACCACGGTGCTGCGCCCCAGATGCAAAGGGTTGAAGACGCGGATATGGATGTTCGGGTGCACCGCCAGGGTAGCGATGACTTCTTCCTGGCCGTCGGTGGCGGTGTCATCGAGCAGGATACGTATCCGTACGCCGCGATCGGCAGCCAGCAGCATTTCATTGACCAGTGCCCGGGTGCTGAGACCGTTATGCACGATGTAGTACTGCAGATCGACGGATTTCTGCGCATTGCGGATCAACTCGGCGCGCGCCCGGAAGGCTTCACTGCTGTTGGGCAGCAAGCGAAAACCCGAGCGCCCCTCATGCGCGGCAGCCTGAGCCTGGATCGAGCGCCCGAAAGCCGATTCGCTGGCGGGGATCGCCTCGCTGAAGTCGTGGGGCATGCGCGTGGTGGCGCAGCCGACTAGCAGCAACGCGAAAAACATGGCGCAGAGGAACCGGGACATGGGCTGGTCCTCAACCTTGACGGGGGTAGATGTGGACCCGGCATCCAGCCAGTACCGGCTGGCGAGAAAACGCAGCCC
>NZ_AKJO01000131.1:0-543 GCF_000282295.1 Pseudomonas sp. GM33 | reverse complement strand
CAACAACGACGATCCGGTGGTCCTCAACGGCCTCAACGTGTACGGCGGCGAACTCACGGTCTACGAGAAAAACCTCAGTGACGGCAGTACCCCGGATGCCACGGCGCTGACCCAGAACGGCACCTTCACCGTCACCGCGCTGGACGGCGTGACGAGCCTGACTGTGGGCGGCATCGCCGTGGTCACCGCAGGTGTGGCCGCCGGCTTCCCGCAATCAATCACCACGCCGCTGGGCAGCACGCTGACCATCACCGGCTTCAACGCCGCCACCGGCGTGGTGAGCTACAGCTACACCCTCAACGACAACGAAGCGCACCCGACCGCCAACGGCGCCAACACCTTGCCTGAGCAGTTCACCGTGACCCTGGTCGACGACAACGGCACCACGGCCACCGGTTCACTGGACGTCAACATCGTCGATGACCTGCCTCAAGGCGTGAACGACAGCAATGGCACCGCCTCGGAAACCTTGCTGACCCTCAACGGCAACGTGCTGAGCAACGACGTGCAAGGCGCCGACCGGGTAACCATCGGTGAAGGCAC
>NZ_AKJO01000130.1:0-22466 GCF_000282295.1 Pseudomonas sp. GM33 | reverse complement strand
CGCAGAACCTGCGCTCGGCCTCTCGATGGGGCAAGAAAATCAAAATCAAAAGCAGCCGAGGCGGCCTACCGGCCGGCCTGGTTTTGAATCAAAAGATCGCAGCCTGCGGCAGCTCCTACAGGTGTACGCGTGAGTCAGGTATATGCGTTTCCCCTGAGCTGCCGCAGGCTGCGATCTTTTGATCTTATTGTGGTGGCTTGCGCCGTTCATTCAGGCTGCGTGCAGGGATTGCGATCAGCAGCAGCAAGGTGCCGAACACCAGCACCGCGCCGATCACGTCGAAGGCCAGATACAGGCTGCCGGTGACCGTCTTGATCGCGCCGACCATGGCCTGGCTGGCAACCCCGGCGAGGTGGCCGATGCTGCTGATGACCGCGATCCCGCCGGCGGCACCGGCCGTACCGAGTAATGCCGGTGGAATGGTCCAGAACAGGGGGACAGCGGACAAAGCCGCCGCCGCGCCGAGCGCCAGCAATCCGATCGACAGGGCGACATGTCCCTGGACGAAACCGAGCAGGATGAAGCAGCAGGCGCTGACCATCAGCGTCGAGGCCAGGTGCCAACGCCGTTCCAGATGACGATCGGAACTGCGCCCGAGCAGGTACATGCCAACCATCGCGCCCAGATAAGGCAGGCTGGAGACCATGCCGATGGTTTTCAGGTCCAGCAGGCCAAAATCCCGAATCAGCGTGGGCATCCAGTAAGACACGGTGTTCGAGCCGCTGTAGATGCAGAAATACACCAGCCCGGCGATGTACAGCCGCGGGTCGCGCAGTACTTGGGCAAAGCCGCCCTGGCGCTTGCCCGGCTCGTTTTCCAGCACTTCGGCCAGCGCTTGTTTCTGTTCGACGCTGAGCCAGGTGGCCTGCGCCGGCCGGTCGGTCAACCAGAACCAGCCAAAAATGCCCAGTGCGATGGCCGGGAGGCCGGTCAGTACGAAGAGCATTTGCCAGTCGCGCAACCCCAGCCAGCCATGCAGGTTGGACATGATCGCGCCGGCCAGCGGGCCGCAGATGATCCCGGCGACCACCCCCGACATCATGAACGCCGCCGTGATGCGCCCGCGCAATGCCGAAGGAAACCAGTAGGTCAGGTACAGGATCACGCCCGGAAAGAAGCCGGCTTCAGCCATGCCCAACAGCAAGCGGGCGGCGATCAGCTGATTGGGTGTGGTGACGAACGCCGTCGCCACCGTTACCAGTCCCCAGAGCACCATGATCCGCGTCAGCGTGGCGCGGGCACCGACGCGCTGCATGTACAGGTTGCTGGGGACTTCAAAGAGGATGTAGCCGAAATAGAAGATGCCGGCACCGATGCCATAGGCGGCATCGCTCAACAGGATGTCCTCGGCCATGCGCAGCTTGGCGAAGGAGATGTTGATGCGGTCGATCGCATTGATGATGAACGCGACCAGCAGAAAGGGCATCAGGCGCCAGATGACCTTGCGATAGATGCTCGCCAGATCGGCGCAAGGGCTTGCCCCGGTGAGCGGCAAGGTTTGCTCGAGTTGATTCATGGAATACTCCTGCACGGTAAACCGATTGTTTTTATTGTCTGGTACGCGGGGAAATGGCCAGCGCGCTGCGGTGCCGGGCACCGCAACGCGGGAGCCTTATTCCAGCGTCACATAACGCAAGGTGGTCATGTCGATCACGAAGCGGTACTTCACGTCGCTGGTTTGCAAGCGGCTGAACGCCGTGTTGATGTCCTGGATGCCGATCATTTCGCAGCTCGGCAGTACCTGGTGTTCAGCGCAGAAATCGAGCAGTTCCTGAGTGGGCTGGACGCCACCGATGATCGAGCCGGCGAGGGTGCGGTTGTTGCGCATCAGCAGGCCGCCATGGATCGGTTCCAGCGGTTCGATGGCACCGACCAGCACCATCACGCCGTCGCGACCGAGCAGCATCAGGTACGGGTTGACGTTGTGGCGGCTGGGAATGGTGTCGAGGATAAATTCGAAGGCATTGGTCGCGGCGAGCATTGCCTGCTGGTCGTTCGACAGCAGCACATGGTTGGCACCCAGGGCGCGGGCGTCGTCGGCCTTGCCGGGTGAGGTGGTGATCACGGTGACTTCGGCACCGAGGGCGACGGCCAGTTTCACCGCCATATGACCCAGCCCGCCCAGACCGACGACGGCGACTTTCGAACCCTTGCCCACGCCGTAGCGGCGCATCGGGTTCCACACGGTGATGCCGGCGCACAGCAGCGGCGCGGCGAAACGTGGATCGAGACGTTCCGGCAAGCGCAGCACAAAGGCTTCGCGCACGACGATATGGTCGGAGTAGCCGCCCAGGGTGTTTTCGCCGCTGACGCGATCCTTGCCGTTGTACGTAGGCGTTGGACCGTGGCTGCACAGTTGTTCCTGATGCTCTGCGCACGGCGTGCACTGCTGGCAACTGTCGACCAGGCATCCGACCGCGACCCGGTCACCGATCCTGAAGCGGCTGACGCTGCTGCCAACGGCGGTCACATGGCCGACGATCTCGTGGCCAGGTACGCAAGGGTACACAGTGTTGTTCCAGTCGTTGTGCACCTGGTGGGCGTCCGAGTGGCAGACGCCGCAGTAGGCGATATCGATGGCCACGTCATCGGCACGCAGGGCCCGCCGCTCGAAACGAATGGGCGTCAGCGCGCCGTGGGCCTCATGGGCGGCAAATCCTAGACAAGTTGACATGGGGGACTCCTGATAGAGGAAACGCGTACCCCGACAGAGGTCGGGGCACAGGGAAGGTCAGATAGACGGGCGCAACCAGGGCGCCGGTGAGGTTTCGGGCGAGGCAATCTGATTGGAGATCCACTTGCCCATGCGCCGCAGCGGCTCGATCGAATCCTGCGGAGCGGCCCATTTCATGGCCGCCGCATAGCCCAGCGAGACGATGCGTTGCGCGCCATACAGCGGCAGGATGTCCTTGAGTTCATCCTTGATGCTTTCCGGATAGATACCGACGGTCTGGGTGTAGGAATCCACGGCGTCCATGACTTCGCTCAACTCATCGACCGGCACCAGGTTGGCCGTGCGGTCGTCGAGCAGGGTGGCGAAGGACACCGGCTCCGGGATCTGCGAGCAAATGATGGCGCCTTCACCGTCCTTGCCACCGATCACCTGGTACCACTCGTCATCCAGGCGCAGCGCATCGACGTGGGCCTTGAGGTTTGGGTCGTAGCGCTTGGGCACGGTGCTCAAGGTGTTGGGCAAGGTGTGCATGGCGTCATAGACGTAACGGCCGAAAGTGTTCAACTGCGCCAGGCCGGCCTCGTCGGTGCCGCTCTGGACATAGACGACACGGGCACACACGCAGCCTTTCTGGTTCAGCGCGCCAATGTCCATGGCCAGTCGCACAGCGGCTTCGCGCATGCTCGCTTCGCTGGCGAATGTGCCCTTGCCGATGATGCTGGCGCTGCGTTTCGGATCGAGGGAGATCAGCTCCAGCCCCGGCTGGATGTACTGGGTGACATGCTTCATCGAGGCATAGCCACCCCAGGCCACGATCTTCTCCAGGTTCTGCGGTTGGTACAGGCGTTGTTCGAAGGCCTGGTCGCCACCTTTCCAGTAAGCCACGCTGAGGTGTCTGGTCAGCGGATGGTCTGGCGCCATGTCGACCATGGTGCGGGCGATGGCCAGTGCGGTGAACGGGTCGTTGGACGGTGCCTTGATGATCGCGTCGCTGCGCAGCACCATGTTGCGGATGATCGTCAGCAGTGACAGGGAGGTCGCGTTGCCGGCGACGATGTGCAGGGTGCGTGCGCCGAAGCAGCGGGTTTCCAGTTCGGTGCCGTCGATCAACTGCTGTTTGACCCAGCCTTCCAGATACTTGATGCCCACGGTGCTTTCCACCGCTTCGATGATCGCTTCGCGGGTGAGCATGTGGCGCAGCCCCATGTAGCTGCCCTTGACCATGGTCGGTGTGGTGGGCGCGGTCAGGTAGGACAGTTCGCAGGCTTCCTGCAGGTAGGGGTTGCTGGCGAAGTCGAGGCGCTCGCCGAGAGCCTGCGCATAATCGAGGATGTCCTCGAAGCTGAGCGTGTACAGGTCGGCCAGCCTTGCCGGGTTACCCAGCGGCAGTTTGTCGATGTACTGGTGCGCATCGGGGGTGAGGAAGGCGAGGTCACCGCCACGGCCGCCCACTTCGATCAGGTTGTCGGTAATGACTTGGCCGCGAATGATCATCGGCGCGATAGGTTGGGTCATGGTTTCAGCCTTCGAAGGTGTTCAGGAAATCCATCGCTTCGCGGTGGGAGTCTTCAGTGGCGGCGCAGGTGATCTTGTCGTCGCCGCCGTTCTTTTCGCTGTAGCGCTGTATGGGCCCGACGACGTATTGGCTCGGCCGGCCGCAGGCGCAGGGTTTGTCCCATTCGATGGTGATTTCATCGCCGGTGATGAAGCCGCCCCAACGCACGTCGGCGCCCAGATCGAAGAACGCGGCACGCCCGGTGACCCGGCCTTCACGTGGCAACGGCTTGCTGGTGTCCGGATCGAGCAGGTAGGCGATCACCGTTGGGGCCAGGTGAAAGTGGCCGTGTTCGCAGCGAGCGTGGGAGCCGCCGATGACTTCCGACATGGCATAGGTTTCATGCAACGCTTTGGCGCCGGTGAAGCGCAACACGTCCTCGCGCCAGCCTTCAGGTTGCACGACGCCCTTGGCGCCACCCGTGGTGCTGATGTAGGAATCGGCATGGAACACGTTCTCCAGGCCGCACTCCAGGCCGGCCTTGGCCATGTTGTGCAACAGGTTCCAGGTCGCACCGATGTAGACCTGCTTGCCCTTGAGTTGCGAGGCCATCTGCTCGAAGAACGTCGCCAGGTGCTGCGGCGCCTCCATCTGCAATTCATCGAACTGTTTTTTACGGGCCAGCAATTCCGGGCTGATGTCGAGGCGGTCGAGGGTGCCCTTGGCATACGCCGCGCGAATCTTTGCGCCCAGGTGCAGCATGTCGGTGGAGAGCGTCGACGGGTAGGCTGCATGGAAATGCGCTTCGTCCGGCAGCAGCACCTTGATCATGAATTCGTTGGCGCGCACATGACTCAGGTAACCCTTGCGGTAGTAAGGGTAGGCGGTGTGCAGCTCGGGTGGCGGCGTGTCCGGGCCGTCCATGTTCCAGGCGAACAAGCGGCGTATCTCGAAGGTTTTCTCGAACTCGCGTACTCCGTGTGGCAGGAACGAGAGGGTGCCGGAGGTGCCCGAGGTATGGCTGATGCGCAGGGCCGGCACAGCCTTGTCCATGGTCTCGAACCAGTCGTCCAGGCCTTGGCAGGCGCTGACGTCGGCGGCCATGACGGCCTCGCCGATCTCCGGTGTCACCAGTTTCGCCAGCCATTTGTTGATCTGGGCGAAGCTGCGTTTTTCCAGCAGCGACGGCGGATAGGACTTGTAGACGGTGTGCTCGAACAGCAACGGCACAGCATCGTCGAGCTGCTCGATGTGTTCGATGCCTTCAGCGTCGGCAAGCTTCTTCAGTACCGGTATGCGCTCTCGCAGGTCTGCGAAACGCTGTTGCAAGCCGCACAACTGCATCGCTTGAACTTCCGCGCGGGGCAGTTGGTGCCAGGCAAGCTGGGAATAGTTGACCAGTTTTGCAGGGTTGGTCAGCAGGAGCTTGGTTTTTTGTTCTATTGACTGTTGCGCAGTGGGCATCGTCTGGCTCGCTACTCGAAGGTGAAAAAAACCGGCCGGGGCCGGGTAGGGCAGGGTTCGAGTATGGGGATGACTGGCGCGGTTTTATTCCGGATTCTGGCGTTTGATGGTTTAGTTCAAGTGATTGATAAACAAGGTAAATAAGTGTTCGCTCGGAAGTTTGTACGGATCACTCTGTGTTTGCTTGATCAAAAGATCGCAGCCTTCGGCAGCTCCTACAGGATGCAACCCGGTCAATGTAGGAGCTGCCGCAGGCTGCGATCTTTTGATCTTGATTGTTTAAATCTCCCCACCCCGAACGAGGGGACCTCGGCGCTCGTCAAATCGCTAGCGTGAGAGGTTTCCGGAGGACGTGCGCGTCGTGCATTCGCCACCCCTGCGGCCACTCAGAAACTCGTGAGGTTTTCATGCTGAAAATGACATTCCAGACCACCCCATCAATCGTCATTGAAGCGGGCGCTTCGACCCGGCTGGCCACGCAAGTGAAAGCCATGGGTTGTCTGTCGGTATTACTGGTGACCGATGCGGGCGTCATTGCCGCGCGATTGCTCGATGGGGTGCTTGACGGCCTGGTGCGCGAAAACATCGCCGTCACGGTGTTTTCCCAGGTGCAGGCCGATCCGCCTGAATCGGTGATTCTGGCCGCGGTGGACGCGGCGAAGGCCTGTAGCGCCGATTGTGTGGTGGGTCTGGGGGGCGGCAGTTCGCTGGATGCCGCCAAACTGGCGGCCCTGCTGGCCCGCAGTCAAGAATCATTGGCCGAGGTGTATGGCATCAACCAGGCCAAGGGGCCGCGTCTGCCGCTGATTCTGGTGCCGACCACCGCGGGGACTGGCTCGGAAGTGACCGCAGTCTCGGTAGTGACCACCGGTGCGGGCGAGAAGAATGTCGTTATTTCGCCCTTGCTGCTGCCTGACCTGGCTGTACTGGATGCAGAACTGACCCTTGGTTTGCCTGCGCATGTCACGGCAGCGACAGGGATCGATGCCATGGTCCATGCCATTGAGGCGTACACCACCAAACACCTGAAAAACCCGATTTCCGACTGCCTGGCGCGCGAAGCATTGCAGCTGTTGTCCGGCAGCCTGTTCCAGGCCTGTAATGACGGCACCCACCTCAAAGCACGGGAAGACATGCTGCTCGGTGCCTGCCTGGCAGGTATGGCGTTCGCTAACGCGCCGGTGGCGGCGGTACATGCCCTGGCCTATCCGATCGGTGCGCGTTTTCATGTCCCGCACGGGGTATCCAATGCGTTGGTGCTGGGACCGGTGATGCGCTTCAACCTCGACGCCGTGGCGCACCTGTATGCCCAATTGGCCCCCATTGTCCTGCCGGGTATCGAGGGTTGCGACAGGCACAAGGCGTCCGCGCTGGTCGAATACCTGGGTTCGTTGGCGGATGGACTTTGCCTGCCAGCGCGCTTGAGCGAAGTGGGGATCGTCGAGTCCGACATCGAGGCGCTGGCAACCGATGCGATGAAACAACTGCGTTTGCTCGGCAATAATCCACGGGAAGTGCGGTACGAAGATGTACTGGCGATCTACCGGGAAATCCTATGAATGACAAAAACACCGGGGATGACGGCGTTCTTCAGGTCGAAGTGCCGGCGCAACCGCGCAAGGCACCACGGCAGGCGCGGTCTATCGCCCTGGTCTCGGCGCTGAAGCAGACCGGGCGGCAGATTCTTGAAAAAGAAGGGCGGGCTGCTTTGTCCGCCCTGCGTCTGGCTGAAGACTCGGGCGTGGCGATCAGTTCGATCTACGAATACTTCCCGACGATGGAGGCGCTGATTGCGGCGATCTTCGAGGACTATCGCGCCGAAGTTCACACCGAGTTGCTGGCGGGCATCAGCGCATTGCCGGCCAGCGCAACGCTGTTCGACGGGATCGTCCTGACCTTGCGGGTCGGTCTGGCGGCCCATTACAAGAAAACCCTGTTCGATCCGGTGTTCAGCGTTCGCGCCACCCATTACGACGAGTTGGTGCGGCTGGATCTGATAAAGGCCAGGCAGATCTGGGACACCACCGCGACAGCGACACTGATGCAGCGCTTTGCCAGCGAAGTGGTGGTGAAGGATCGGGAGAAGGCCGAATTTCTGGTTTACCAGACACTGCTGGCTTTACCCAGGGCGATGTTGCTGGAAAACCCCGGCTACCTGACTGACAACGACACCCCGCTGTTGATCGCGCGCATGTTGCATGCGCTGTTGACGACAGCGACGCCCCTGTAGGAGCGAGCCTGCTCGCGATGGACGTTAACGATAACGCGCCCTGTCTGAATGATCGCGTTGTCCGGCCGTTCTTCGCCAGCAGGCTGGCTCCCACAGGGAGGGCCCGGTTTTACTCGGGACCTGTGACCACTGAAGCCCCCTGTATGAGCGAGCTTGCTCGCGATGGACCCCTGGGACGACGCGTTTATTCAACAAGTACGCGTTATCGTTGACGTCCATCGCGAGCAAGCTCGCTCCTACAGGTCAGAGATCAGCGATCAACGCACGCCGGCATTGCGTAGCGCCGAGGGCGTGAAGTCCGCCAGTTTGTAGCTGACGTCGTAGTTCGGTCCTTTTCCGGTCTCGTTCATCATGCCGAATGCTACGTAGCGGCCAGCGACGAGGTCGGCGATGCTTTGCACGGCATAGACGGTGATGCCGTTCACGTAGTCGCTGAAGGGATAGCCTTCGGCCACTCGCCACAGTTGACCGCGGCCGTCGTAGTGATCGGCTTCCACCAGCGTCCAGCTGTCCTCGTCGAAATACATATCGCGCTTGGCGTAGATATGGCGCTGGCTCGGCTTCAACGTGGCCTCGACATGCCAGACGCGGTGCAGCTCATAGCGCGAGAGATCCTGGTTGATATGCCCCGGCTTGAGAATATCAGCGTATTTCACGTCGGGTGATTGCAGCTTGTAGTTGTTGTAGGGGATGTACATTTCCTTCTTGCCAACCAGCTTCCAGTCATAGCGATCCGGTGCTCCGTTGAACATGTCGGCGTTGTCGGAGGTACGCATGCCGTCGGATGCAGAGCCCGGCCCATCGTAGGCCAGTTGCGGCGCGCGACGTACTCGGCGTTGCCCGGCGTTGTAGACCCAGGCCTGGCGGGGGTCTTTGATCTGGTCGATGGTTTCATGGATCAGCGATACAGTACCGGCCAGCCGCGCCGGCCCGGTAATGGTGTTCTTGTAGTAGTACAAAACGTTCGCCGCTGTTGCCGGATCAACGCCCTGCATCTTTTCCGGGTAGCCCATTTCTTCTTCAATCTGGACGATGATGTATGAGCCGTCAGGCTGAGGAACGGCCTGGGCGGTTCCTCTTGTGTAGCCACCCCCGCGATAACGGGTCGCATGGTTGAAGTAGACCTCTACGCCGGATTTTGGAATCGGAAAGGGGAAGTAATGCGCATCACCGAAGTTGCCGACGCCGTTGCCGTCATTGACGAGCTGCGTAGACACCGCGTTTTTCTTCACGATGTCGTAGATTTTTTGTGGCGATGAGCTGGTGCGGTGGGTTGGGTATACCGGGATTTTGTAGCTGTTGGGATAACGCTTGAACATTGCGAGCTGGCCTGGAGTCAGCTTGTCTTTGTACTGTTCGGCGTTGGCCGGTGTGATCACCAGCAAGGGTTTCTCATTTTCGAACGGGTTGCCGACGAACCCATTGGTCACCGGTGCGGCATTGGTTTTCAAGCCACCGGTCCAGGCAGGGATGCTACCGTTGGCATTGCCTTCCTTTTGCCCGCCCAGCGGAGTCAGCGTCGTGCCCAACTGGGCGGCTTCTTCAGGGGATACTGCGGCCATTACGCTGGTGGCCAACAGGCTCAGCGCCAAAGCGCCCGCTTGCATCATGGATGTGGTTTTCATGCTGTATTTCCTCCGTCTGACGCCTGTTAGAAGTTCACGCCGAAGCTGAGTGAAAGGAAGTCGCGATCAGTCTGGGTATTGAAATCACCACCAAAGAAGTTGGTGTAATTGAGGCTCGCGGTGTAGGTGCTCTGGTAATCCGCATCCAGGCCGACACTGATCGCCTTGGCGCCTTCCTCAAAGGTCGGGCTGCGGCCATTGACGTCATGGGACCAGGCCACGTTCGGTGTGAGGTTTACGCCAGCGATGGCGTTCGGGTAATTCAGGCTGGCGCGCGTGCGGTAACCCCAGGAGCTGGTGCTGTAGAAGCCCTTGTTGTTGCATTCCTGTTGCGGGTTGCTCGGCCGGGTTGTGCCGGCGGGCGCGCCGGGAACCTGTGTCGGGCTACCGGCGCAGGTGGCCGCTCCGGCGGCTCCCGGCAAAATGCCGGGGCCGAAGGTGGTGCTGCGGCCGAAGCGCAGGTCGGTGCCGTCGGTTGCACCCAGGCCACTGATGTGGGTGTAGCCGACTTCACCGATCAGGGTCAGACGCTCGCCGCCCAGGACCTGATTGAAGAACCTGGTGGCGGTCAATTGCGCCTGGGTCACAGGCATACGTTTGTAGCCAGGCAAGTAGGCGCCGGCAGATTTGCTGGCAAACCCGGAGGTGAACACCGGCGTCAGCGGCGAAACGCCGGTGGCTGCGTAGTTGAGATCGGCACCATTGATGCTCAAGGGCTGGTTGGGGCGGTAGCTGACTTCGCCGCCCAACGCGACGCCTTCATAGTTGGTGGCGAAACTCAAACCATATAGGCGGATGTCTTCGGGATACTCGACGAAGTAGCGGGTCGCGCGAACCTGTTGGGCCAGCCCGGGCACTGTCGAAGTGTTTTGCGTGAAGCTGACCGAGGGGCTGCGGCTGTGATAGTTCAAGGCATAAGCGCCGAACTCGGTGTCGTTCAATTCCGGCACGTTCCAGCGCAAGGCCAGGCCGTACTGGCCACCGTCGCGAGCATCCTTGTCCTTGGCGCGCGGCAGGTAAACATCATCCAGTGCCCCGGCATTGATCTGGGGGATTGTCGCGGTGTTGCTGGCCACGCCTGGCGCCAGGTCCAGGCCGGCCAGCACGTTGCGATCAGTACAGCCCTTCGCGATCGGGTCGACGCTGAAGAAGGTCCCGCAGTTATCGACAACCGACTTTTTCCACTCCAGCTGGTAGAAAGCCTCGGCGTTGAGGTTCTCGCTCAGGCTCTGTGACACATACAGCAGGTTCACGGGAATCAGGCCTTCCTTGACCTCGGCGCCCGGGCGACGCAAAGCCGTCACGTCGACCGGGTTGATCGCGTTGATGCCGTTGCTGATAAAGGTGCTCTCACCCCAACTCACCACCTGTTTGCCCAGGCGTACGTTGCCTGCCAGATCGTCGATCGTGTAGTTGTGGTAGATGAAACTGTCGAGGAACATCGCACCTGAAGACTTGGCGGCGCGATCTCGGCCGCGATCATCGATGTCGTAGAACGATTGGTGCTCATCCATGAGCTCGAAGTCGTACCAGTACTTGCCGCGCACGAAGGCGCCACTGTCGCCGTATTTCAGCTCCAGATCGTGAACGCCCTTGAAGATTTTCGAGAAGGTCTCGCCTTTCTTGAAATTCAGTCGGCCATCGTCGGCGTTGCGTGCCGACGAGTTGCCGTTTGCGCCTACTGAGTTGAAGTTGGAAACAAACTTCGGATCCGGATCGGCTGCAGCCCAACTGGCGCCAATCGACAGCGAAGAATCGAACTGCCCCTGGATCTCCCCGATGTTGAAATCAATGGCCTGTGCCTGAGCGCTAACGCCCAGCGCGACAGCCACCGCCAGCAACTGCGGCTGGAAGGCTTCGTACTTTCTTATTGTCATGTGGCGCTCCAATTGCAAATTTCAAAACGACGGGAAGTCAGTCCAGTTGACCGGGTTGTTCGCGGCGGTTGAGCAGGTGAGAGCAGCAGCAAAAAAAATGCCGTGGTGGAGTTGAATCTGATGCAGTGCGGACGAGAGTCACGTTGCGGCTACCTGTGTGATTTTTGTTGTTGTTTTTGGTCGAGCTGGGGGCAACGCTAATCGCAATGCAGGCGAGCGATGCCCCCTCGGGGAGAGGGGGGCAGGCAGGTGGTGGGGAGGGGGGCAGCAGTGCTTTTCGGGCGTGCTGCCAGCCATGCAGGGCAGTTCGACCCATCCCCCTCAACAGGAGGGGGCAGGAGTCAGGCCGGTTTACGTAACTATCGATCCAGGGGTTGCTGTGATCGCCGCCAGACCAACGCGACGAACGGAGCCTTTCAACTGACCTTGGAGAAAATGATGTCGCAGAAAACTTACGTAGCCGGCGTCGGCATGATTCAGTTCACCAAGCCTGGTGCCAGCCTCAGCTACATCGAGATGGGCGCGCAGGCCATTCGCCTGGCCCTGAAGGATGCGGGCGTTGATTACAACCTGGTGCAGCAGGCGTATGCCGGCTATGTGTACGGCGATTCCACCAGCGGCCAGTCGGCGCTGTACGAAGTGGGCCTGAGCGGTATCCCGGTGGTCAACGTCAACAACAACTGCGGCAGCGGTTCGACCGCCCTGTACCTGGCTCGCCAGGCTGTGGAAAGCGGCGCCGTCGATTGCGCGCTGGCGTTCGGTTTCGAGCAGATGCAGCCGGGCGCGCTGAAGGATCACTGGCTGGACCGTCCAGGCACCTACGGCAAGGGTATGGCCGTGTCCAGCCAGATCTTCCCGGAAGGCGATGCCATGCCGAACGCGCTGCGCCTGTTCGGCGGCGCCGGCAAAGAGCACATGGAAAAGTACGGCACCAAGATGGAGACCTTCGCGGCGATTCGCGCCAAGGCCAGCCGTCACGCTGCCAACAACCCGCTGGCGGTGTTCAAGAAAGTCATCACCACTGAAGACGTGATGGCCGACCAGGTGATTTTCCCGGGTGTGATGACTCGCCTGATGGCTTGCCCGCCGACCTGTGGCGGTGCTGCGGCGATCATCGTTTCCGAGCGCTTCGCCAAGAAACATGGCCTGCGCACCGACGTGACCATCCTCGCCCAGTCGCTGGTCACCGATAAGCCGGACGCGTTCGATCCGCCGTCGATGATCAGCATCGTCGGTGTCGGCATGACTCAGCGCGCCTCGCAGGAAGTCTACGAAAAAGCCGGTGTCGGTCCGGAAGACATTCGTGTTTGCGAAATGCACGACTGCTTCGCCCAGAACGAACTGCTGACCTACGAAGGCCTGGGCTTCTGCCCTGAAGGCGGCGCCGAGAAGTTCGTGATGGATGGCGACAACACCTACGGTGGCCAGGTCGTGGTCAACCCGTCGGGCGGCCTACTGTCCAAGGGACATCCGCTGGGCGCCACCGGTCTTGCCCAGTGCTATGAACTGACCCACCAGCTGCGCGGCACCGCCGGTGACCGTCAGGTCGAAGGCCTGCAGCACGCGCTGCAACACAACCTGGGTCTGGGTGGCGCAGGCATCGTGACCCTGTTCGGTCGCGGCTGATCAGCTGTACGCGCGCTCGCTTGGAGCGCGCGTTTTCCCAATCACCTGCAAGGAACCCAGTGCAATGGCAGACATCAGTCTGATCGGCCGTTCGCTCGGCGTGACCACTGCCGAGCTGGAGAAGGGGCGCCTGCGTTTCTTCGCCAAATCCATCGGCGAAACCGATCCTGTCTATACCGACGAAGCGGCGGCCAGGGCGGCGGGGCACAAATCCCTGCCGATGCCGCCGACGTTCCTGTTTTGCCTCGAGCGTGAAGGCCGGGATACCGACCATATCGTCGAAGGCATCATGGGCTTTGACCTCGGGCGCATCCTGCATGCAGAGCAAAGCTTCACCTATCACCGGATGGCGTTCGCCGGCGACGTGCTGACCTTCGATAGCCGGATTGTCGACGTCTACGACAAGAAGAACGGCGCGTTGCAATTCGTGGTCAGCGAAACCCGTGTGACCAACCAGATGGGTGAGCACATCGCCGACGTTCGTTCGTCGGTGGTGCAGCGCTGAGGAGCAGACATGACGATCCCTCTATACAGCGAGCTACAGGTGGGTGACGCACTCCCGCCGTTGCAGTTGCCACCGGTCAATCGCACCACGCTGGCGCTGTATGCCGGCGCGTCCGGCGATCACAACCAGGTGCATATCGACCTCGATTTTGCACGCCGCTCGCGCCAACCCGATGTGTTTGCCCACGGCATGCTGTCGGCCGCCTACCTTGGCCGGCTGCTGACCGGTTGGGTGCCGCAAGCGCAGATCCGCTTTTTGTCGATGCGCTTCGTCGGTATCACCCAACTCGGCCATGTCCCGCACCTGACCGGGCGCATTGTCGAGAAATACGAAGCCGACGGCGAAAAACGCGTGCGCCTGCAGATCCAGTGCAACAACCAACACGGCGAACCTCGCCTGACCGGTGACGCCATCGTCGCCGTAGCTTGAACTCAATGACAAAAACATTGGCAGGAACCCAACAATGAAAAAGCTCGTAGGTAAAGTCGCCCTGGTCACCGGCTCCGGCCGTGGTATCGGTCGTAGCGTGGCGTTGAAACTGGCCAGCGAAGGTGCCCGTATCGTGGTCAACGATCTGGACGCTGCGCCGGCCGAGGAAGTGGTCGCAGAAATCCGCGCCGCTGGCGGTGACGCCGTTGCCTGCGTGGGCAGCGTGACGGCCGTTGACTTCGCCGATCGCCTGGTCAAGACCGCGATGGACAGCTACGGCACCATCGACATCATCGTCAACAACGCCGGTTACACCTGGGACAGCGTGATCCAGAAAATGACCGACGAGCAGTGGTACGCGATCATCGACTGCCACATCACCGCGCCATTCCGCATCCTGCGCGCGGCTCAGCCGATCATCAGCGCGGCGGCCAAGCAAGAGGCTGCCGAAGGCCGCGTGGTCAATCGCAAGATCGTCAACATCTCCTCGGTATCGGCCAGTGGCAATCCCGGCCAGGTCAACTATTCCACGGCCAAGGCCGGTGTACTGGGCATGACCAAGGCACTGTCCAAGGAGTGGGGCCGCTACAAGGTCAACGTCAATGCGGTGGCTTTTGGTCACATCGAAACCCGTATGACCCTGCCGGTGGAAGGTGACCCGAAGTTCATCAATATCGAAGGGCGGGAAATCAAGGTCGGCATCAGTCAGGCCACCGTCGAAGCTTCGAAATCCATGATTCCGCTGGGCCGTCCCGGCAACCCGGACGAAGCGGCCAACGCCGTGTATCTGTTCTGCATCCCGGAATCGGACTACCTCTCGGGCCAGGTACTGGTCTGCGGTGGCGGCCTGGGTACGGTTTGATCAGAAAGCAACGGCGACCGTGTTGCACGGTCGCCTTTCCCGACTCCGGCGCGAGGCTGTTCGATGACCGACGACGAAGCAACCACTCCTGTGCGGCAACTGCTGCATACCCGCACCGTCACCTGTACCGGGTATTTACGCAGCGACGGCCTGTTCGACATTGAAGGACGCTTGCTGGACATCAAGGGCAGAGAAACAGAAATGCCCTTTGGCACCATTGAGGCCGGCGGGGCGCTGCATCAGATGGTCATCGTGATGACCGTGGACGCCAACCTCGTGATCCAGCAGGTGGAAGCGCGCTCTGAAATCACGCCCGCGCCCATGTGCAAGCAGATCAGCCACGCCTACGCGGCTTTGAAGGGCTTGAAAATCGGTGCCGGGTTCAAACAACGGGTGGCTGAACGCGTCGGCGGCGAGCGCGGCTGTACGCATCTGACCGAATTGCTTGGCCCCATGGCCACCACCCTGATCCAGACCACCGCACCGTTGTTGCGTGAGCAGCTGCGCCTGCGCGAGACCCGCGAGCCTGGTTTCAAACGCCCGAAGCACTGGGTCATCGGCACCTGCCACACCTATCGCACCGATGGCGAAGCCGTGCGCACGCTGTGGCCGGACCATTACGAGCCCGGTCCAACAGGAAAAGATTGACCCTGGCCATGTCGTGACATTGAAAACCTGTGCTGATCCCAACGAATAACAACAATGGAGACGCAACATGAAGTGCACTAAAACATGGCTGCCTGCTTTGCTATTTGCCACGTCGATGTGGTGCTGGGGGGCCACTGCGCTGGCGGCCGATAAACCGAACATCCTGGTAATCTTCGGCGACGACATCGGCTACTCCAATCTCAGTGCCTACAACCAGGGCATGATGGGTTACGAGACGCCGAACATCGATCGCATCGCCAACGAGGGCGTGCTGTTCACCCATGCCTACGGCGAACAATCCTGCACCGCCGGGCGTTCGGCGTTTCTGCTCGGCGAGCATCCGTTCCGCACCGGCCTGTTGACCGTTGGCATGCCCGGCTCCGAGCACGGCATCCCGGACTGGGCGCCAACGATCGGCAACGTCATGAAGCAGCAGGGTTACACCACCGGGCAGTTCGGCAAGAACCATATGGGTGATCGCGACAAACACTTGCCGACCCAACACGGTTTCGATGAGTTCTTTGGCAATCTGTACCACATGAATGCCGAGGAAGAGCCCGAGACCTATTACTATCCGAAAGACCCTGAATTCCGCAGAAAGTACGGCCCG
This sequence comes from Pseudomonas sp. GM33, assembly GCF_000282295.1. Taxonomy (NCBI): domain Bacteria; kingdom Pseudomonadati; phylum Pseudomonadota; class Gammaproteobacteria; order Pseudomonadales; family Pseudomonadaceae; genus Pseudomonas; species Pseudomonas sp. GM33. The sequence continues at coordinate 6,421 of NZ_AKJO01000130.1, read as the reverse complement.
CGTGGGGTGGTCCACTCGTATGCCGACGGCAAGATCGAGGACACCGGCCCGTTGACCCGCAAGCGTATGGAAACCATCGACGAGGAATTCGTCCAGGCCACCGGGAACTTCATCGACAAGGCGCACCAGGCCGATAAACCGTTCTTCGTCTGGTTCAACAGCACGCGCATGCATGTCTGGACCCACCTGAGCAAGGAAGCCGACGGCAAGACCGGCATCGGCCTGTACCCGGACGGCATGGTCGAACACGACGGGCAGGTCGGTCAGTTGCTGAAGAAGCTCGACGACCTGGGCATCGCCGACAACACCATCATCATCTACACCACCGACAACGGCGCACAGAAGGTCAGCTGGCCGGATGGCGGCACCTCGCCGTTCAATGGCGAGAAGGGCACCACCAACGAAGGCGGGCACCGCGTGCCGCTGTTAGTGAAATGGCCTGGCGTGATCAAGCCTGGCAGTCACTCCAACGCCCTGATCGCCCATAACGACTGGATGCCGACCCTGGCCGCGGCGGCCGGCCTGCCCAAGCTGCGCGAGGACCTTGCCAAGGGCACGACCCTGGACGGCAAACCCTACAAGGTGCATCTGGACGGCTACAACTTCCTGCCTTTCTTCAAGGGTGAGGCCAAGGAGAGCCCGCGCGAGGAGTATTTCTACTTCGGCATGGGCGGCGAATTGAACGCGGTACGCTGGCGTGACTGGAAGGTGACCTTTGCCAGCATGACCGGCTCCTTCGGCTCTGCAACCCGGACGGTCACCAATGTGCCGGTGGTTACCAATCTGAAGGCTGACCCCTTTGAGACAGCTCGCCGGGACTCGGCAATGTCTGCGCGTTGGGCTGGCGACCAGATGTGGTTGTTCGTGCCGATCCAGGACAAAATCCAGGCGTTCATGGCCACCCTTGCGCAGTACCCGTTCCAGGAAGGCGTGAGCCTCAACGCCGCCAATATCAGCTATCAGAGCCTGGCGGTGAAACAGGCGATGATGAAGCTGCAGAAACTGACACCACCGGCCAACTGACAACAGCCAATCGTCCCCCTCTCCCTGAGGGGGACAGTACCCCCTCGGCATTTCCTATCGTGGACAAGCCTGGCCGGCAATGTTCGGCTCTTGTCCCTGAGGAAAAGCCATGATCCCCCGTATTTTGTTCGAGCATGAACACGAAGAGTTCCGTAACACCGTTCGCCGTTTCCTGAGCGAAGAGTGCAGCCCGTTTCACGAGCAATGGGAAGAAAACCGCTGCGTACCGCGCGAAATCTGGCGACGTGCCGGTGAACTCGGCATGCTCAACGCAACGACCCCTGAAGCGTATGGCGGACTGGGTCTGGATCGTCGCTTCTCGATGATCGCCTCCGAAGAAATCGCCTTCGCCAATACCACGGGCCTGAACGGTTTTTCGGTGCATGACATCTGCGCCGGTTACTTCATCAACTTCGGCACTGAAGCTCAGAAGCAGCAGTGGCTGCCGAAAATGGCCAGCGGCGAAGCCATTGCCGCCGTGGCCATGACCGAACCGAACACCGGCTCCGACTTGCAAGCAGTCAAGGCACGCGCGGTGCTCGATGGCGATGACTACATCATCAACGGGTCCAAGACCTTCATCTCCAACGGCACCAACTGCAACATCATCGTCCTGGTGGCCAGGACCGGAAATACCGGCAAGGGCTCGCAGGATATTTCGCTGATATTGGTCGAGGCTGACCGGCCGGGCGTGAGCAAATCCACGCCGCTGAAAAAAGTCGGACTGCATGCGCAGGACACCACCATGCTGTTCTTCGAGGATGTGCGCGTACCCAAAGCGAACGTGCTCGGCGATGTACCGGGGCAGGGCTTCATTCAGTTGATGAGGGAACTGGCCTGGGAGCGCTTGTCGATTGCCGTCAGCAGCATTTCCGGTGCCCAGGCCGTGCTCGATCACACCATCGACTACACCCGTGGCCGCACCGTGTTCGGCAAGCCGATCATCGATTTCCAGAACTCGCGCTTCAAACTCGCCGACCTGAAAGCCGAGATCACCGTCGGCCAGACCTACGTCGATCGCTGCATGGAACTGTGCCTGGCGCACAAGCTGACCAGCGAAGCCGCGGCAGCCGCCAAGCTGTATTGCTCGGAACTGTATTCGAAGGTGGTCGATCAGTGCCTGCAACTGCACGGCGGCAACGGCTACATGCTCGAGTACCCGGTAGCGCGGCATTACCTGGATAGCCGCGTGACGCGCATTTACGGCGGTGCCAACGACATCATGCGCGAACTCGTGGCGCGCACGCTCTGAGACTGACAGCGGTTGCGCAGCGCCAGGCCGCCGCGCAACTGCCAAACGATGAATAGACAGGGTAAGTGCAATGAATGATTTGAACGAAGCGAACCGGGCGCGTTACGGCGTGGAGCAGGGTTGGTGGTTCGCCAAGGAACTGGAGACGCGCTGGAGCGACCTGGATCTTTATGGCCATGCCAACAATGGTGCGTACCTCACCTGGTGCGAAGAGGCACGGGTCGGCTATCTGACCGAAATCGGTGTGCCACGCCTCACTGCGGATACACCGGGGCCGGTGATCAAGGACGTCGGCTTCACCTACGACCGGCCGGTGTTCCAGGGAGAAAAAATCCTCGTGTGCGCGCGGATTGCCTGGATCAGGAAAACCAGTTTTCGCATGGAGTTTTCGGTGTGGAACGGCTCACTGGTCGGTCACGGCTATTCGGTCTGCGTCTGGCTGGTGAACCAGACCGGAGAGCGCGTCACCGTACCCGATCATCTGCGCAGCAGGATAGTCGAGGTGGATGGCTGTGAGCTGCTGTCGGCGACATCGGCGTAACAGGCATCTCCATTCGCCTTCGAGCCGGACGGACCTGCCTCTTTTTTCATTGAACGACAGGAAGAGCTCAACGATGAAAATTTCATGTTCCTCCCTCTCACCCCTCGTCCTTGCGCTGATGCTGACACCGGCACTGGCTAAAGATGAAAAAACGATCCCCCCTGTGGGCGACTGGCAAGAACAGTACGCTTACTCGGTCGGCGTGCAGGCGTATATCTACGCCTTCCCCATCCTGCAATTGGCGACGTTGCGGCACAAATGGGCCACTGATGCGGCGTCCTTCCCGTATGCGGCCCCCAACCATTTTTACCACTTCAGGGACATCGTCGATGCCGACTACAAGGATGGCGGCTCGCCCAACAACGATACGCTGTACTCATGGGGCTTCTTCGACCTGAGCAAGGAGCCGGTAGTCCTGGCCCATCCTGACATGGGCGAGCGTTATTTCGTGTTCCAGCTGGCGGACATGTACGCCGACAACTTTGGCTATGTCGGCAAACGCACGACGGGATCGAAGGCGGGCGCGTTCCTCATCGTCGGCCCCGACTGGCAGGGGGAAACTCCGGCCAACGTGCAAGGTGTGATTCGAGCCCGCACGCCCCACGCGTTGGTGTTCGGACGCACCTTTGTCGAAGACCGCAATGATGTTGCGGCCGTCAACAAATTGCAGGACCAGTACCAGGTCGTGCCCCTGAGTTTGTGGGACAAGCCCGGCGCGACGCTGCCTGAAAATCGCGATGTACAGGTGCCCGCCGACAGCCAGCGCGACCCACTGGCGGACTGGAAGACGATCAACCAGGCCATGGCGCAGAACCCGCCTGCGGCAAAGGACAAACAACTGCTCGAGCTGTTTGCGACAGTGGGTATCGGCCCCGGCCTGAATGGCCAACTCGACCTGCTTGATGAGGCGAGCAAGCGCGGACTGGCTCGTGCTGCGCAGGGTGGTCGACCCATGGTGGGTGGGATGTCTGCGGCAGGCGTGGCCAACAAACCCGTCAATGGCTGGCATTTCTCGCGCAAGAACGGTGGACGCGCCGGCCTTGAAGATGACTTCCGTGGCCGGGCAATCTGCGCCGCCGGGGGCATCATCTGTAACGAACCGCAGGAGGCGACTTACATTGTGGCGTATGCCGATGTCGATGGTCAGCCGCTTGACGGCAACAAGCGCTACATCTTGCATTTCGCCAAGGGCCAACTGCCGCCGGTCAAGGAATTCTGGTCACTGACCCTGTATGGCCCGGATAAAAACCTGGTCGACAACCCGATCAATCGCTATGCGATTCGGGATCGCACGCCAGGGGTCAAGCAGAATGCCGATGGTTCGATGAGTCTCTATCTGCAGAATGATTCGCCGGGCAAGGACAAGGAATCCAACTGGCTGCCTTCTCCCAGGCAGGGGCGTTTTTACCTGGCGCTCCGGGCCTACGTACCGGACGACGCGGTGCTGAACCAGACCTGGCAACCACCGACAGTCAAGCAGATGGATTGATTGACCCACGAATGTCCTCACTCGGCGGTATCCCGCCACGCGTTACGTTGCCCTATAGAACAACAACCACAAAGGAGTGATTTATGCCGCGTTTCCCGCTGTCTCCACTGTTCGTCGGCCTGCTCGCCGCCAGCGTTGCGCTGCCTGTCCTGGCCGACGAGTCACTGTTCATGGGTGCTCCGGTTCAGGTGGGGCACACCACCAGCGGTGCGCTGATCAACCAGGCGGTCATCGACAATGCCAGGCTCGTCAGGCATCAGAACAGTGAACCCTACAAACTCACCGAGGGGGTGTGGATGCTCCCTGGCCTGATGCTCAATTCGGCCGTGATCGAAGGCCCCGACGGGCTGATCGTCTGGGACACCGGCGAAGGCCTGGCCGATGGCAAGCGCTACCGGGAAGAGATCCGAAAATTCAGTGACAAGCCGATCAAGGCCATCATCTACAGCCACTCTCATTACACCAAAGGTGCCCGCACACTGGTCGAGGGCGAGAAGGATGTGCCGACCATCGGCCATCCCAAGCTCAATGAGAACATGCAGATCAGCGGCCTGGGGTCGTACTACTCGGAGGTCGAACCGCTGCAGCGTGCCCGCGCGTACCAGCACGCGCAGATCGCCTTGCCGGAGCAAGGGCCCGATGGCAAGGCCGGTTTCGCGGTGTCGATGGGTGAAAGCGGCTTTATTCCGGTGAACACACCCGTGCAGCATGGCCAGGAAATGGTGGTCGCAGGGGTGCGCCTTAAATTCCTCACCCGTGGTGGCTCCGACACTGACGATACCATTGCCGTCTGGCTGCCGGACCGCAAGGTCGCGCTGAACAACCTGGTGTGGCCGTGGATGCCCAACTTCTACACCCCGCGCGGTGCCAAGTACCGCGAGCCGCGCGACTGGACCCTGGGCTTGCAGGACCTGATCGATCTTCAGCCCGAGTACCTGATCAATCAACATTCCCTGCCGGTTGCTGGCAAAGAAAAAGTGCTGCAAACCCTGGGCAACTACCGGGATTTCATCAACCTGGTGCTCGACCAGACCCTGCGTGGGATTCTCCAGGGCAAGGGACCGGAAGACCTGCGCGATTTCATCCGGCTGCCCCGGCACCTGGCAGAAGACCCCTGGATGTTCGAGTCCTACGGTCAACTGGATTGGTACGCACCCGCCATCATGGAGCATGCACTGGGTTGGTGGGACGGCGATGCTGCAAGCCTGGTGAAGCTGCCGCCGCAGGCCAGTGCAGAGCGGCTGGTGCCGTTGCTGGGCGGGCGCGACAAGGTGCTCGCCGAGGTGCGCAAGGCGCAAGCGAAGGGCGAACTGGCGTGGGCCTTGGAACTACTGGGGTATCAGTTCCGCCTGACACCAGACGATGCGGAAGTCAAACAACTCAAGGCTGACCTGCTGCGACGCAGTGCCAATGTGGCCACCGCGAGCATCACCCGCGCGTTCATGCTGAACCAGGCACTGGCGTTGGAAGGCAAGATCAAGCTGCCCCGGGTGATACCGCCCAATGCTGCGCAGATTACTGCCAATCCGCCGCGCTTCGTCGACGAGTTGCGGGTGCGTGTCGATCCGGTCAAGGCTCAGGACACCGATGCGGTGATGCGCTTCGATTTTGTCGACGGCACTCAATCCTCGGTGGCGCTGCACGTGCGCCGAGGCGTGGCGCAGTTCGTTGCGGCGCCGGCGACTTACTCGCAGAAGGCAGACTATGTGCTGCGTCTCGATGCAGCGACGTTCGCCGCGCTGTTCCTGAACAAGCAGGGGCTGTCTGAGTTGCAGGGGAGCGGCAAGGTCGAGTTGACCGGAGACGAGAAGGGCGCCTCGGCGTTTCTCGCGTTGTTCGATCCGTACAAGGTCTAGTCGGCGAATGCTGCTGCGCAAGTGGCAGACAAAACAAAGCAGGATCAAAAGATCGCCGCCTTCGGCAGCTCCTACAGGGAAACGCATTCCAATGTAGGAGCTGCCGAAGGCGGCGATTTTTTGATCCTGGCTGCTGTCCAGCCACCTCGACTCGGCAAATATCCCCAATCCCTGTGGGAGCTGGCTTGCCAGCGATGGCGGCCTGACAGCCGACCAATACCGTCACAGCCAAATCAACACCAGGATCAAAAGATCGCAGC
>NZ_AKJO01000129.1:0-535 GCF_000282295.1 Pseudomonas sp. GM33 | reverse complement strand
CTCGCTACGCCCGACGGCGGTGTTGGAGCAGGCACGTGGTGAGGCGGGGCGGGTGGTTGAGCGTTTCGAATATGGCGGTGCGCAGGTGGGGCCTGGCAACCCGTGCGGCCGCATGATTCGCCACGACGATCCGGCCGGCACCCGGCATATGCTCGAGTACGATTTGCTGGGGCTGGCGCAAAGTGAAATCAGCCATTTTCTCACGGAGTTGGACACACCCGATTGGCCGCTGGACGAGTCGGCACGTGATGCATTACTTGAACCCGGGGTGGGGCTGGAGAGCTGCTGGTCTTACAGTCCGGCAGGGGACCTGTTGAGCCTTGTCGATGCCAGCGGCCACCGTCGGCAATTCTGTTACACCGTGGCCGGGCAGCTCAAGGCGGGTTGGCTGCAACCGGCGAACAACCCGCCCCCCGGACAGTGCCTGGTCCACGATATCCGCTACAATCCGAGCAATCAGGTTGAACGCGAAACCGCCGGCAACGGCGTGGTCACCGAAGCCGAGTACGCCCTCAGCGACGGCCGCTTGCTGCGT
>NZ_AKJO01000128.1:0-584 GCF_000282295.1 Pseudomonas sp. GM33 | reverse complement strand
TAGGTCCAGGCACCGCCGGTGCCGATGGAGAACTGGCCGTAGCTACCGGCGGTGTTGGTTTGGGCGACGAAGGTTGCGGCGCTGTCGACGTCGCTGATGGTCAGGGTGCCGGTGGTGGAAATGTCGACGGCGGCATGGGTCTCGGTGAGGTTGGCGATGTCGGCGGACAGCACGGCCGCATCATTGGTGCCGAGGATATTCACGGTGACCGAAGTGAGGGTGCCATCGGCACTGCTCACCGCGAAGGTGTCGGTGTAGGTGGTACCGGCGGCGAACTCGTTGTGCGCGGAGCTGGCGACGTAGGTCCAGGCACCGCCGGTGCCGATGGAGAACTGGCCGTAGCTACCGGCGGTGTTGGTTTGGGCGACGAAGGTTGCGGCGCTGTCGACGTCGCTGATGGTCAGGGTGCCGGTGGTGGAAATGTCGACGGCGGCATGGGTCTCGGTGAGGTTGGCGATGTCGGCGGACAGCACGGCCGCATCATTGGTGCCGAGGATATTCACGGTGACCGAAGTGAGGGTGCCATCGGCACTGCTCACCGCGAAGGTGTCGGTGTAGGTGGTACCGGCGGCGAACTCGTTGTG
>NZ_AKJO01000127.1:0-2564 GCF_000282295.1 Pseudomonas sp. GM33 | reverse complement strand
GAGATACGCCGGGGTGTCAACCGTTAATCCTGAAGCAGGTCAAATAAACGTTGAATTGCGGCAAACGGTCGCAGTGATGGCCTAAGTTTCGGAATCAGAACGATTTCCAGTTTTGCCGTCGCTGAGTGTCCAGACCTTGTTTTGACGGCAGGCGATACAAAACAGGCACGCACAAAAAAGGCCACTCTTTCGAGTAGCCTTTTTTGATGTTTGGTTGCGGGAGCCGGATTTGAACCGACGACCTTCGGGTTATGAGCCCGACGAGCTACCAGACTGCTCCATCCCGCGTCTGTGTGTCGGCATTCTATAGAGATACGCCGGGGTGTCAACCTTCAATTCAGATAAAACCTGTTCATCTTCAATCGGTTAGCTTGCCGATGAGCGGGTTTGTCAGCCTGTGAGGCAGGCGGGGCAAGGCCTGCGGCTCTATCGGGAATGTTTTTCTGATTGAAAAAATAAATTTACCAACGACATTTCCCACGCCTCGAAAAGAACATTCAGACTACTGGTGCTATATACAGGTGTCGGTGAGATACTGGATGTCCGTCACACCAACACGCCTTTTCCTTGCCATGAACTCTGCTTTGCCATGACTCAGCGAAAGATCATCCACGTCGACTGTGATTGTTTCTACGCCGCCATTGAGATGCGTGATGACCCGCGTCTGGCCGGCAAGCCATTGGCGGTGGGCGGGTCGGCGGACCGGCGCGGGGTGATCGCCACCTGCAATTATGAAGCGCGGGCGTACGGAGTGCGTTCGGCGATGTCTTCAGGGCATGCCTTGAAGCTGTGCCCGGACCTGACCATCGTCAAGCCACGCATGGATGCCTATCGAGAAGCGTCCAGGGAAATCCATACGATCTTTCGCGATTACACCGAGATCATCGAGCCGCTCTCGCTCGATGAGGCCTACCTCGATGTGTCGGACAGCGCGCATTTCGCTGGCAGTGCAACGCGAATTGCCCAGGACATCCGGCGTCGGGTCTCCAATCAGTTGCACATCACCGTGTCGGCGGGCGTGGCGCCGAACAAGTTTCTGGCCAAGATCGCCAGTGACTGGAAAAAGCCCAACGGGCTGTTCGTCATCACTCCGGACCAGGTCGAGGACTTTGTCAGTGGCTTGCCGGTGAGCAAGCTGCACGGGGTCGGCAAAGTCACCGCCGACAAGCTGGGCAAGCTGGGAATCACGGATTGCCTGCAACTGCGCGAGTGGGACAAGTTGGCGCTAGTGCGTGAGTTCGGCAGCTTTGGTGAGCGACTCTGGAGCCTGGCCCGTGGAATTGATGAGCGTGTGGTGCACAACGACAGTCGTCGTCAGTCAATCAGTGTCGAAAATACCTACGACGTTGACCTGCCGGACCTGAAGAGTTGTCTGGATAAGTTGCCCGAGCTGTTGGAGACCCTGGCCGGTCGCATGGCGCGAATCGACAGCAGTTATCGTCCGGGCAAGCCATTCGTCAAAGTGAAGTTCCATGATTTTACCCAGACCACGCTGGAGCAAGCCGGAGCAGGGCGGGATCTGGGGAGTTATCAGTTGATGTTGACCCAGGCGTTCAATCGTGGCGGTAAACCGGTGCGGTTGTTGGGCGTCGGCGTGCGGCTGGAGGACTTGCGGGGCGGGTTCGAGCAGATGGAGTTGTTTGAGAGGTAGTGGAAGATTGAGGTTGGGCGGTGAATGTCTGGCCGCCTTCGCGAGCAAGCCCGCTCCCACATTGGATTAATGTGGGAGCGGGCTTGCTCGCGAAGCTTTTTGGCTTTAATTGAGTCCCGGATTCGCCACCAGTCGCTCGCCATTGCGGGCCAGCGACTTCAGGAACTCGGTCTGCAATTCCGGATCGTTGCGCGTCAGCTCGATCAGGCTCTGTTCCAGCTCACTGGCTTCTTCTTCAAGACCCAGCTCCGACAGGCGTTTGACCCGGTGGACCCATTGGTTGACTTCGTCGCCTTCGAGGTCGTCATAAATCAGCCCGTGGGCCTCATAGAGCTTGCTGCGCAAGGTGCTGCTGACGGCCAGGGTGGCATCGGTGTGCACGTTGTCCTGGGCGGCCTCAACACGAATCAGCAAGCGGCTCAGATGATTGATGTCATGTTCGGCGAACGGGTTATCCAACAGATTCAGGCGCAACACGCCGTTTTTGTCGGTAGTCAGTTCGAAGGTTTCCTTGCCGGCCTTGACCTCGACCGGGCGCTCGCTCCAGGGCAGGCTTGAGTACTCCGTGCGTTTGTCGCGCTGGACTTCATCAATACCGGCCAGGTTCTGCTGCGCGCGGCCATGGGACTGCACGTTCATGAACGGGTTGAGCCCGGCGAAACCGTAGCTCAGCCAGTCCTTGGTCACGCTGTCCGGCAGATTGCCGAGGGCGAACACATTGACCACGTTGGCACCGACACCCGCCACCACGGCCACCGCGCCCAGCGGGATTTCATAGATCTCCCGCCAGGGTTGGTACGGCGTATAGCGGTCATAGTGACGCGTGACTTCGTACTCGGTGACTTCGAAAGTCTTCTGCTCGTGGATTTTCACCCGCCGTTGCGGCAGGTCAAGCACCTTGGGCTCACCGACA
>NZ_AKJO01000126.1:0-910 GCF_000282295.1 Pseudomonas sp. GM33 | reverse complement strand
GCCCAGTGCATAAGTCAGCGTCCCGGCACCATCGGCGCCAAACGCCGAGTTGAAATTGGCGGCGAAGCTCTGGGTATCGTTGGTCGCCAGTAGTGTTTCGTCCACCGTCAGCGTCGGCTCCGTGCCGGTGGTGCTGATGCTCGGCCCGTCGTCCTTGAACACCAGGTTCTGCCCGATGTTGAGGGTCGCCTGGGCGCTGTCGCCGTCCCCGTCAGTCTTGGTCGCGGTCAGGGTCACCAGGTTGTCCGCGGCCAGACTCGTCGCATCATCGGGATTGGTTGTGTTGGAGTGCACCACGGCGCGAAGCTGGTCGAGCGTGACGCTGCCATCGGCGGCGACGCTGACCGTGAATACCAGCAGATTGCCGAGGGCCGTACGCCCTTCGACCACGGCGCCATTGAGCGACAGGTTCACCGCCTGGCCCGAGGCGGTGTCCGTCAGCCCGGAAGCCCCGGCCACCATACCCAGCGCATAGGTCAGGGTGCCTGCCCCATCAGCGCCAAACGCCGAGTTGAAGTTGGCGGCGAAGCTCTGGGTATCGTTGTTCGCCAGCAGCGTTTCGTCCACCGTCAGCGTCGGCTCCGTGCCAGTGGTGCTGATGCTCGGCCCATCGTCCTTGAACACCAGGTTCTGCCCGATGTTCAGGGTCGCCTGGGCGCTGTCGCCGTCCCCGTCGGTCTTGGTCGCGGTCAGCGTCACCAGGTTGTCCGCGGCCAGGCTCGTCGCATCATCGGGATTGGTTGTGTTGGAGTGCACCACGGCGCGAAGCTGGTCGAGCGTGACGCTGCCATTGGCGGCCACACTGACGGTGAACACCAGCAGGTTGCCCGTGGCCGTGCGCCCTTCGACCACGGTGCCGTTAAGCGACAGGTTGACCGCGTCGCCCGTGGCCGTGTCCGTCAGCCCGGAG
>NZ_AKJO01000125.1:0-518 GCF_000282295.1 Pseudomonas sp. GM33 | reverse complement strand
GCTTTGGGCGTTTCCACCGCCTCCACCAACAAGACCCTGAAAGTCGAAGCGCCGGCTGCACGCAGCGCGGGTATCAAGGTCAAGTCGGTGGCTGAACTGGTGGAAAAACTGAAGAACGAAGCGAAGGTGATCTGAATGGCTATCCTGGTAATTGCTGACTTTTCAACCGACCAGCAGGACAACAAAGTGCTGGCCCCGGCCACCCTGAACACCGTTGCTGCTGCCGCCAAGATTGGTGGTGACATCCACGTTCTGGTTGCAGGCCAGGGCGCTGGCGCCGTGGCTGAAGCCGCTGCGAAAGTCGCTGGCGTGGCTAAAGTGCTGGTAGCTGATAATGCTGCCTACGCTCACCAGCTGCCGGAAAACGTTGCTCCATTGGTCGCTGCTCTCGTTCAAGAAGCGGGCGGCAATGGCTACAGCCACATCCTGGCTGCCGCCACTTCCCACGGCAAAAACATCCTGCCGCGCGTTGCCGCTGCACTGGACGTTGACCAGATCTCCGAGATCATCTCGGTAGA
>NZ_AKJO01000124.1:0-16910 GCF_000282295.1 Pseudomonas sp. GM33 | reverse complement strand
GTGAAGGTGTAGGCGCCGTTGGCGCCGATGACCAGGGTGCCGACGTTGGCGATGGTCGCGGTCTGGCCGGCGGTGAAAGTGCCAGGAACGCCATCGATGGTGAAGTTCACCACGCTGACCTGGCCGTCGACGCTGCTTGTGCCAGTGAGGACGCTGCCGGTCACCGGGGCATCTTCAGTGGTGGTCACACTTTCGCTGAGGTCGGTGAAGCTGTCATCGACCGGGGTGACGTCGATGGTCAGGGTCGAGGTGACATTGCTGCCCGAGCCGTCGGTGACGGTGTAGCTGACGGTCGGCACGCTGCCGTTGTAGTTGGCGGCCGGCGTAAAGGTGTAAGCGCCGTTGGTACCGATGACCAGGGTGCCGACGTTGGCGATGGTCGCGGTCTGGCCGGCGACGTAGGTGGACTCACCGATGGTGAAGTTCACCACGCTGACTTGGCCGTCGACGCTCGAGGTGCCCGTCAACACACTGCCGGTCACCGGGGCATCTTCAGCGGTGGTCACACTTTCGCTGGCATCGATAAAGCTGTCGTCGACCGGCGTCACGTTGATGTTCAGCGTCGAGGTGGAGCCGTCGGTGACGGTGTAGCTCACGGTCGGCACTGTGCCGTTGTAGTTGGCGTCCGGGGTGAAGGTGTAAGCGCCGTTGGCGCCGATCACCAGGGTGCCGACGTTGGCGATGGTCGCGGTCTGGCCCGCTGTGAAGGTGCCAGGAACACCGTCGATGGTGAAGGTGACCACGCTCAGGGCGTTATCGATGTCGCTGTCGTTGCTCAGCACATTGCCAATCGCAGCGGTGTCTTCAGCAATGGTTTGGGTGTCGGCAGCCAAAACGCTCGGATCATCGACCGCTGTCACGGTGAGGTCCAGAGTGCTGCTGGAGCCGGTGTTGGTGGTGTAGGTGACTTGCGGTACAGCACCGTTGTAGTTGGCGTCCGGAGTAAAGGTGTAGTTGCCATTGGCGCCGATGGTCAACGTACCGACACCGACGATGGTCGCTGTCTGGCCTGCGCTGAAACTGCCGGTGATGCCGGCGATGGTGAAGCTGGCGACGCTGAGCGGCGTCTCGGCATCGCTATCGTTGTTCAGTACGTTGCCCGTCGCGACGCTGTCTTCGGCCAGAGTGCCCGTATCCGCGGTCAGTACACTCGGAGCGTTGATGGTCGTGATGGTCGTGAAGTTCTGGTTGCCAGTATCGAACGTAGTGGGAATAGCCGTGGAATCAGGACCGGCGGTTGGGAACCCGATGGTCGGGTCGACGCGGCCAGCCGTGGCGTCGAGCATGACGAAGCTGTGACCGCCCCCGGCGGCACCACCCGAACCTGCGGCAGTCGGGCCGGCGGCGGTGGCTTCAAGGTCTTTGGTCGGGTCGAGACCGGCGGCAATGGCCTGTTGCAGCTCTTCAACGGACGGAGCAGCTTGCGCGGTGGCTGCTGCCAGGTCAGCACTGGAGTCCGGCGCGTCAGCACTCCACTGAGTGTCGCGACCCAGGTCCAGGGTGCGGCCGTCGGCCAGTTCCAGGGACACGGCACCGGAAAGGCCAGTGTCGATCTGGTCCCCTGCGAACAGTTTGTCGCCTTCAGCGAGAACGCGGCGAATGCCCTCTGGGGACACCACGAAAACTTGACCGACAATGCTTTTGACGATGGCAACAACACTGCTCATTGAAGACTCTCCGGGGTGTCACGTTCAGTTGACTTCCATGGACCTGATGGCGTTTACGCCGACCAGTCTGGACGTTCCATTGCAAAATAGATGCACAAGTTTGACGCTTTAATTCGTCAATATTTTGGCTATATTTTTTCGCTATTAACTTTATGCCAAACTATTGACCTTCTTGGAGCCATCCTAAACAATCGTCCCAGTAATGTCACATTGATATTTGAGCTGTGACCCTGTCTTCGGTATGTGATCCAGTTCCGCTTTTGAGCTTTCCGACATACGGTCATTCCGCTCGCCATCTTCCAACACGGCGCGTTTTTCAGCCGTGATTCAAGACAAGAAGTCCTGGGAAATTCCTACAATGCGTTCGCTTTTGTTCATGGCTCTACCTTTCGCCCTCGCCGCGTCTTTCGTCCAGGCGCAATCCTTACCAGAAGCCATGCAACAAGCGCTGAATGTCCATCCGGAGGTCCAGGCAGGCGTCAACAGCCGGTTGGCGGCTGATTATCAGTTGAAGGCTGCGAAAGGCGGGTACTTGCCACGGGTCGACCTACTGGGCGGTTATGGTCGTGAAGGCACCGATAGCGTGACGACGCGAGACGGTAGCAACAATCACTTCGAAACCCTGAATCGCAGTGAATCAAGCTTGCGACTGACCCAAATGGTTTTTGACGGTTTTGCGACGACCAGCGAAGTAGGGCGTCAACAAGCCACCGTCAACTCCCGCGCCTATTCGCTGCTGAGTACTTCCGAGCGTACCGGGCTGACCGTGGCCCAGGTCTATCTCGACGTGCTGACCCGTCGCGAATTCGTGCGCCTGGCCGAGGACAACCTCAAGAGCCACCAACGCATTTACGACCAGATCCAGCTGCGCACCCAGCGTGGCGTCGGCAGTGGCGCCGACCTCGATCAGGCAGAGGCGCGGATGGCCCAGGCGCGCAACAACCTGATCACCGAGCAGACCAACCTGGCTGATGCCGAAACCAACTACCTGTCCGCTGTCGGCCAGATGCCCGATCAACTGGAGCGCCCGGCGAGTTTCCTGGCGCTGATGCCGGCCAACCTGAATGAAGCCCGCGCGCAGATGCTGGAAAACAGCCCGATCCTGCGCTCGGCCGAATCCGACATCGCCGCCGCCGAAAAGCAGTACGACACGGCCAAGTCGACCTTCTACCCGCGCTTCGATGCTGAACTGGGTCGCACCGCAGACAACGATATCGATGGTCAGAACGGCCATAACAACGAATGGCAGGCCATGCTGCGCATGCGCTTCAACCTGTATGCCGGCGGCAGCAACAAGGCCGACCTGGAATCCAAGGCCTACCTGTCGAACCAGGCGCTGGACATCCGCAACAACGCCCTGCGCCAATTGAATGAAGAACTTGGCCTGGCCTGGAACGCCCTGAACAACGCCAATGCCCAGGTGCCGATCGCCCAGCAGTACGTTGATCACAGCACCGCCGTGCGTACCGCTTACCAGCGTCAGTTCAGCCTTGGCGAGCGCACGCTGCTCGATTTGCTCGACAGCGAGAACGAGTTGTTCTCCTCTTCTCGCCGTCTGGCGGAGATCAAGAACATTCAGTTATTTACTCAGTACCGAATCAAGGCGACCATGGGCGAGTTGCTCAAGAGCCAGGGAGTGGTCGCACCGTTGGCATCCGTTGTGCAGAACGACGTGAAGCCGACGGTCCAATTGCCCGGTATGAATTGAGCAGGACCTTCTTTGTTCAATTGTTAGCCAAGAGTGCCGAGCGTGGAATCAGAAGTCAGTCGGGTTCAACTCATTCACGATCCGCGCGCGTTGCATGACGATCCGTTGCTGGATGGTCTGCTCGCTCTTTGCATGCTGCACCAGAAACCGGCCAGCGCGGCCATGCTCACCACCGGCCTGCCCCTGCCCGAGCAGCGTTTGAGTGTCGAGCTGCTGCCACGTGCGGCGGCTCGCGCGGGGCTGCAAGGTCGGGTGCTGCAGCGCAAGCTGGAGGACATTCCGGCGATTGCCATGCCGGCATTGTTGCTGCTCAAGGACGGTCGCAGCGCCGTCCTGCTTGGCTGGCAAGGCGAAGATCAGGTGCGGGTGCTGCTTAGCGAAAGCGATGGCGGTGAGTCCCTGGTCAGCCGCGAGCTGCTGGCCGACGATTACACCGGCAAGGTCTTTTTTGCCCAGCCGCAGCACAAGTTCGACGTCAATCACGGCACGTTGATTCCGCGTGCGCGCTCGTGGTTTCGCGACACTCTCAAGCGTTCGCGCTGGCTGTACGCCGACGCCATTGCCGCCAGTTTCCTGATCAACATCATTGCCATGGCCGCGCCGTTGTTCGTGATGAACGTCTACGATCGTGTCGTGCCGAACCAGGCCGAAGCGACGCTATGGGTGCTGGCCGTCGGCATCTCTGGTGCCTACCTCTTCGACCTGATCCTGAAAAGCCTGCGCAGCCTGTGCCTGGATCTGGCCGGCAAGAAAACCGACCTGATTATCTCGGCCACGCTGTTCGAGCGCATCGTTGGCATGACCATGAAGTACCGGCCGGCACGGGTCGGCAGTTTTGCCCAGAACATCCATGAATTTCAGAGTCTGCGCGATTTCCTCGCCTCGCTGACCCTCACCAGCCTGATCGACCTGCCGTTCACCCTCCTGATTTTCATGGTTATCGCGATCCTCGGCGGCCATCTGGTGTGGATACCGGTGCTGGCCTTCCCGATCGCCCTGGCCATCGGTTATGCGTTGCAGAAACCCCTGGTAGCGACCATGGAGCGGACCATGGCGCTGGGAGCCGAGCGTCAGTCGAGCCTGATCGAAACCCTGGCCGGGCTGGATGCGGTAAAGGTCAACAACGCCGAAAGCGAACGCCAGTATCAGTGGGAACAGACCATCGGCACCCTCAGTCGCCTTGAGTTGCGGGTGAAGATGCTGTCCGGCCTGGCGATGAACATCACCTTGCTGATCCAGCAACTGGCCGGGGTGATCATGATTGTCTTCGGTGTGTACCAGATCATCGACGGTCACCTGAGCATGGGTGGCCTGATTGCCTGCTATATGCTCAGTGGCCGTGCGCTCAGCCCGCTGGCGTCGCTCTCCGGGTTGCTGACGCGCTATCAGCAGGCACGGGTGACCATGACGTCGGTCGATCAAATGATGGAGCTGCCCCAGGAGCGCAATTTCGAAGAGCGCCCGCTCAGCCGCAAGGTGCTGCAGGGCGCCATTGAATGCCGCCAGCTCAATTTCACGTACCCCCAACAGCAGAACCTGGCGCTGAAGAACATCAATCTGTCGATTCAGCCCGGTGAGAAGATCGGCATCATTGGCCGAAGCGGCTCGGGCAAGAGCTCGCTGGCCAAACTGCTGGTAGGGCTCTATCAGCCCGATGATGGCTCGTTGTTGGTCGATGGCGTGGATATCCGCCAGATCGACGTCAGCGAGCTGCGCTACAACATCGGCTATGTGCCCCAGGACATTCAGCTGCTCGCCGGTACCTTGCGCGACAACCTGGTTTCCGGTGCGCGGTATGTCGAGGATGAACTGGTGCTGCAAGCGGCGGAGCTGGCCGGTGTCCACGAGTATGCGCGCCTGCATCCGCAGGGTTATGAGCTGCAAGTGGGCGAGCGCGGGCAGAACCTCTCCGGCGGCCAGCGGCAAAACGTGGCCCTGGCCCGTGCATTACTGCTCAATCCGCCGATCCTGCTGCTCGACGAACCGACCAGTGCCATGGATAACACCGGTGAAGAGCGCCTCAAGCAGCGCCTGGCAGCCGTGATCGAAAACAAGACCGTGGTGCTGGTGACACACCGGGCATCGCTGTTGTCGCTGGTGGATCGGCTGATCGTGATCGACCGCGGGCAGATACTCGCCGACGGCCCGAAAGCCGCGGTGATGGAAGCGTTGAAGAAGGGGCAGATCAGTGTTGCTTAAGTCGGGTAAGGGTTCGATCCTTCGCTACTTCAAGGGCTCTTCTTCGCTCCAGGGCCAGCCGCTGCCGGAGGTCAACAAGGCGTTGATCGAAGATGCGCCGCGTGTGGTGCGGCTGACGATCTGGGCGATCATCGCGTTCTTCGTCTTCCTGATGCTCTGGGCCAACTTCGCGGTCATCGACGAAGTGACCAAGGGCGATGGCAAGGCGATTCCGTCTTCGAAGATCCAGAAAATCCAGAACCTTGAGGGCGGTATCGTTTCCGAGCTGTTCGTCAAGGAAGGCCAGATCGTCGACGCCGGTGCCCCGCTGCTTCGCCTGGACGACACGCGATTTGCCTCTAACGTCGGTGAAACCGAAGCTGATCGGTTGTCGATGGTGTTGCGGGTCGAGCGCCTGAGCGCCGAGCTCGAAGATCGTCCACTGAACTTCCCCGAGGATGTACTCAAGGCCGTGCCGGGTCAGGCCAAGAACGAAGAGTCGCTCTATATGAGTCGCCGCCAGCAGTTGCTCGACGAGATTGGCGGCTTGCAGGAGCAGTTGATCCAGCGCCAGCAAGAGCTGCGCGAATTCACCTCCAAGCAGGCGCAGTACCGCCAGCAATTGGGCTTCCAGCGTCAGGAAATCAGCATGTCCGAGCCATTGGTGGCCCAGGGCGCGGTATCGCCGGTGGAGGTTCTGCGCCTCAGGCGTGCCGAAGCGGAGACCCGTGGCCAGCTCGATGCCACCACCCTGGCTATTCCGCGAGCCGAGTCGGCGATCAAGGAAGTGCAGCGCAAAATTGACGAAACTCGCGGCAAGTTCCGTAGCGAAGCCCTGACCCAGCTCAATGAAGCACGCACCGATCTGAACAAGGCCCAGGCCACTGGCAAGGCCCTGGAAGACCGGGTCAGCCGGACACTGGTCACCTCGCCGGTGCGGGGTATCGTCAACAAGTTGCTGGTCAATACCATCGGCGGGGTTATCCAGCCAGGCAGCGACCTGGTGGAAATCGTGCCGCTGGACGACACCTTGCTGGTCGAGGCGAAGATCCGCCCGCAGGACATCGCGTTCCTGCACCCGGGGCAGGAAGCGACGGTGAAATTCACTGCCTATGACTACACCATCTACGGTGGGCTGAAGGCCAAGCTGGAACAGATCGGTGCCGACACCATTACCGACGATGACAAGAAAACCACCTACTACATCATCAAGCTGCGCACAGAACGCAGCCACTTGGGCACCGACGAAAAGCCCTTGTTGATCATTCCGGGAATGGTGGCTTCCGTGGACATCATCACCGGCAAGAAGACTATCCTCAGCTACTTGCTCAAGCCGATCATCCGCGCGCGGGCCGAGGCGCTGCACGAGCGGTAATTCGTCATTGAGGCTGATGGCCCCATCGCGAGCAGGCTCGCTCCCACATGGATTTTTTGCTGGATCACAAATTTGTGCCCAGCGGAGAACCCCTGTGGGAGCGAGCCTGCTCGCGGAGGCGTCAGTGGAAACACCACAACCCTGTCAGAAAGTGACAAATAACGTCACTCCGCAATCCACGCAGTCCCTTTTCAATCGCCATATCGTTATTCATTAACGGTATTTAAATTTCAATTCTTATATCTATAAAGTCAATCTCCTGCGTACCTGCCGACCAATCGGCGCGCCGCACGACACGAACCAACACGGAACCTCCGTGAGTTTCTGATCGACGCGCGCGCCATTGAGCGTGCCGTGCGTGGGAGTGATTTATGTCTGCAGCCTCAGCTTCGCCAAGCATCGCGCCACAATTCTTTGAAATCCGCCCGTTCAGCGGATCGGTGGGCGCCGAAATCCTCGGCCTCGATTTGTCCCGCCCGATCAATGATCAGGACTTCGCACGTATTCACCGCGCGCACCTGGACCATCATGTGGTGGTGTTCCGCGACCAGCGCATCACCCCGCAACAGCACATCGACTTCAGCCGTCGTTTTGGCGTGTTGCAGATTCACGTGCTCAAGCAGTTCCTGCTGGCAGGGCATCCGGAAATCCTCATCGTTTCCAACATCGTCGAAAACGGCCAGAACATCGGCCTGGGTGATGCCGGCAAGTTCTGGCATTCCGATCTCTCCTACAAACAACTGCCGAGCCTGGGCTCGATGCTGCACGCCCAGGAGCTGCCAGCGGAGGGCGGCGACACCTTGTTCGCCGACATGCACAAGGCCTGGGACAACCTGCCCGAGGCGCTGCGCAAAGCGGTGGAAGGCCGCTCGGCCGCACACTCCTACACGGCGCGTTACAGCGAAACCAAATTCGAAGGCAACTGGCGCCCGACCCTGACCCCGGAGCAGCTGGCCCAGGTCGCCGAAGTCGTCCACCCGGTCGTGCGTACCCACCCGGAAAACGGCCGCAAGGCGTTGTTCGTCAGCGAGGGGTTCACTACCCGCATCGTTGGCCTGCCGGAGGACGAGAGCCAGCAACTGTTGGCCGAGCTCTACGCCCACAGCGTGTTGCCGCAAAACATCTACCGCCATCAATGGCAGCCCCATGACCTGGTGTTCTGGGACAACCGTTCGCTGATCCACCTTGCTGCCGGCTGCCCCAGCCATCTGCGCCGCAAGCTGTATCGCACCACCATCCAGGGCGACGCGCCTTTCTGAATTGCCGGAGAATTGATCATGTCCAAACGTCTGCCCTTTGCACCCCTGGCCGCCGCCATCGGCCTGGGTTTCAGCCTGATCGCCGGCAGCCTGGTCGCGCCGACCGTGGCCCATGCCGAAGGTGAAATCCGCATCGCCGAACAGTTCGGCATCGTCTACCTGCTGCTCAACGTGGTGCGCGATCAGAACCTGATCGAGAAGTACGGCAAGCAGGAAGGTATCGACATCAAGGTCGACTGGACCCAGCTCTCGGGCGGCGCGGCGGTCAACGATGCGCTGCTGTCCGGCTCGATCGACATTGCCGGTGCCGGTGTTGGCCCGCTGCTGACTATCTGGGATCGCACCCACGGCAAGCAGAACGTCAAGGCCGTGGCTTCTCTCGGCAACTTCCCGTACTACCTGGTGAGCAACAACCCCAAGGTCAAGACCATTGCCGATTTCACCGAGAAGGACCGCATCGCGGTGCCGGCGGTGGGGGTGTCCGTACAGTCACGCTTCCTGCAATACGCGGCCGCCAGGCAGTGGGGCGACAAGGAGTTCAATCGCCTCGACAAGTACACCATCGCTGTTCCGCACCCCGACGCGACAGCGGCGCTGGTAGCCGGTGGCACCGAGTTGACCGGGCACTTTTCCAACCCGCCATTCCAGGATCAGGCGCTGGAAAATCCCAATGTACACGTGGTGCTGAACACCTATGACCTGCTCGGCCCGAACTCGCCGACCGTTCTGTTCGCCACCGAGAAATTCCGCAACGAGAACCCGAAAACCTACAAAGCCTTCATCGAAGCGCTGACCGAAGCCGCACAGTTTGCGCAGAACGATAAAGGTGCAGCGGCGGACACTTACATCCGCGTGACCAAGGCCAAAATCGACCGCGGCGCGTTGCTGAAAATCATCGACAACCCGCAGTTCGAGTTCAGCGTCACGCCGAAAAACACTTACCCGTTGGCCGAGTTCCTCTACCGCGTCGGCGCGATCAAAAACAAACCGGACTCGTGGAAGGATTATTTCTTCCAGGACGCCAAGCCGCTGCAAGGGAGCTGACCGAAATGAACGCCCCTTTGCAAGGCCACACGGTCAGCAATCCGATCGCGGCAGCCCAGGCGCTGCTGTCGGTCGATAACGTCAGCCTCGAGTACCGCACGCCGCAGCGGGTGGTGCGGGCGACCCATCAAGTCAGCTTCGAGATCGATCCGGCGGACCGTTTTGTCCTGCTCGGGCCTTCCGGTTGCGGCAAGTCGACCTTGCTCAAGGCCGCTGCCGGCTTCATCCAGCCCGTGGAAGGCGAGATCCGTCTGCAAGGCCAGCGCGTCGATGCGCCGGGGCCGGACCGGATCGTGGTGTTCCAGGAGTTCGATCAACTGCCACCGTGGAAAACCGTCAAACAGAACGTGATGTTTCCACTGCTGGCCTCGAAAACCCTCAAGCGCAAAGAGGCTGAAGCGCGGGCGTTGCACTACCTGGACAAGGTCGGTCTGGCGGCGTTTGCCGATGCCTATCCGCACACCTTGTCCGGTGGCATGAAGGCTCGGGTTGCCATCGCCCGGGCGCTGGCGATGCAGCCGAAAATCCTCCTGATGGACGAACCCTTCGCTGCCCTCGATGCGTTGACCCGACGCAAGATGCAGGAGGAACTGTTGCTGCTCTGGGAGGAAGTGCGCTTCACGCTGCTGTTCGTCACGCACTCCATCGAAGAGGCGCTGGTGGTGGGTAACCGCATTCTGTTGCTGTCACCGCACCCGGGGCGAGTGCGGGCGGAAGTGCACAGCCACCAATACGATTTGCAAAGCCTCGGCGGTGTGGCGTTTCAGGAATCGGCGCGCCGCATTCACCGGCTGTTGTTCGATGAAGGTCAATCGCCGCAAGCCGAGCATGAGCTGGATTTCGCTGACATCCGCATCGCGTATTGAGCCAGTTGAGAGGAGGGCCCGATGAGCCATTTATCATCCCCGCGTGAAGCGTTCGAAACGGTTTTGCAGCCACTGACCAGCGTGCCGCTGGAGCGTGAACTGCCCCTTGGCCAGCGCCTGTGGCAACAGGGCTGGTTGCGTAAAAGCCTGATCCTGGTGTTGCTCGCCGTGCTCTGGGAAGCCGTTGCGCGCTATCAGAACAACGACTTGCTGCTGCCGAGCTTCTTGCAGACCGCTCACGCGCTGTACGACGGCCTGCTCAGTGGCGAGCTGCTGGGCAAGGTGTGGATCTCTCTGGTGGTGTTGCTCAAGGGTTACCTGATCGGCATCGTCCTGGCGTTTGGCCTGACGACGCTGGCGGTGTCGACGCAATTCGGCCGCGACTTGCTCAGTACCCTGACTTCGATGTTCAACCCGTTGCCCGCCATCGCGCTATTGCCGCTGGCACTGTTGTGGTTCGGCCTGGGGCAGAACAGCCTGATTTTCGTACTGGTGCATTCGGTGCTTTGGGCCTTGGCGCTGAACACCTACGCCGGGTTTCTCGGCGTCTCGGAAACACTGCGCATGGCCGGGCGCAACTATGGCCTCAAGGGCATGCGTTTTGTGCTGTTCATCCTGATCCCGGCGGCGCTGCCGTCGATCCTCGCCGGGTTGAAAATCGGCTGGGCTTTTGCCTGGCGGACATTGATTGCTGCGGAGTTGGTGTTTGGCGCGACCAGCGGCAAAGGTGGGTTGGGGTGGTACATCTTTCAGAATCGCAATGAGCTGTACACCGACAAGGTGTTTGCCGGCCTGGCGGTGGTGATTCTGATTGGTTTGCTGGTGGAGAACCTGGTGTTTGATTCGTTGGAGCGGGTGACGGTGAAGCGCTGGGGGATGCAGCGCTGATCGCAAATCAAAAGATCGCATGCCTCTGTAGGCGCTGCCGAAGGCTGCGATCTTTTGATCTGCTAGCATTGCACCTGGATCAATCCTGATCGGCCATGAGTGCCCTGCATGCAACTCCCGGACATGAACCTGCTGGTTGCCCTCGACGCCTTGCTCGACGAGGGCAGTGTGGTGGGGGCGGCGCGGCGGATGAACCTGAGCCCGGCGGCCATGAGCCGGACGTTGACGCGCATCCGCGAAGCCATTGGCGACCCGATCCTGGTGCGCGCCGGCCGTGGCCTGGTGCCGACACCCAAGGCGCTGGAATTGCGCGAGCAAGTGCGCAGCGTTGTCGAGCAGGCCGGGTTGCTGTTTCGGTCGGCC
This sequence comes from Pseudomonas sp. GM33, assembly GCF_000282295.1. Lineage (NCBI taxonomy): Bacteria > Pseudomonadati > Pseudomonadota > Gammaproteobacteria > Pseudomonadales > Pseudomonadaceae > Pseudomonas > Pseudomonas sp. GM33. Next base: position 5,562 of record NZ_AKJO01000124.1, on the reverse strand, counting down.
GATGCGGTGGAGCTGAGTTCGCTGCGGCGGCGGTTCAGTATTCGGGCCAACGATTTCTTTGTCGGTGTTTACGGCGGCAGGTTGTTCGACACCCTCGACCGGCAGGCGCCGCACTGCGAATTGCGTTTCGTCCCGGAAGGCGATGGCGATGATGAGGCCTTGCGCGAAGGGCGGATCGATCTGAGCGTCAGCAACACACGGCCGTTGACCCCGGAAGTGAAGGTTCAGAACCTGTTTTCCACCCACTTCGTCGGCCTGGTGCGCGAGGATCATCCGCTGCTGGACGAAGAGATCACGGCTGAGCGCTATGCCGGTTATTCCCATATCAGCATGTCCCGGCGTGGCATTGCCCGGGGGCCGATCGATACCGCGCTCAATGCCCTGGGCCTGGAGCGGCGGGTGGCGGTGATCGCGCCAAGTTTTCATGCGGCGATGTTTGCCTTGCCCGATTCCGACCTGATCCTGCCGGTGCCCAAGGAAGCCTTGCTGAGTGTGCGGCGACTGGGGTTGAAACTGCGCTCGTTCAACCTGCCGATTCCGTTGCCGACCCTGATGCTGACCCAAGCCTGGCACCCGCGCTTCGACAAGGACCCGGCGCACCGCTGGCTGCGTGAAACCCTGAAAACCTGCTGCGATGAAACGTGGCTGGCTGCTCAACCTGAAAGTCACCGCTGACCCCCTGTGGGAGCGGGCTTGCTCGCGAAGGCGTTGGGTCAGCCAGTATCAATGTTGAATGATGAACCGTCTTCGCGAGCAAGCCCGCTCCCACAAGGGGTTTTGTATCGTTGCGTCTGGTGCACTTATAACCTGCCAATAAGTTGATTTTCGTCAGGCATCACGCTTTTTAGAATGCTTCGGTCTTTCCACGCCGGAGCTCGCAGTACATGACTTCCCTTACGGTCACGGCACCTGTCGCTGCAGCCAGCGCGGCAGCCGCACCGCCGGTCTTCGGCCCACGGATCATCATCGGCCTGGTGGGCGTGCTGCTGGCGGTGCTGGTATCGGGCCTGAACGAGATGGTGACCAAGGTCGCGCTCGCCGACATCCGCGGTGCATTGGCCATCGGCTACGACGAAGGCACCTGGCTGGTCGCCTGTTACACCGCGACGTCGGTGGCGGCCATGGCGTTTGCGCCCTGGTGTGCGGTGACGTTCTCGTTGCGGCGTTTCACCCTGTGCGCCATCAGCCTGTTCACCCTGTTGGGTGTGTTGTGCCCCTTCGCCCCGAATTACGAAAGCCTGCTGTTGCTGCGCACCTTGCAAGGCCTGGCGGGCGGCGCACTGCCCCCCATGTTGATGACCGTGGCCCTGCGGTTTCTGCCCGCCAACGTGAAGTTGTATGGCCTGGCAGGCTATGCCCTGACGGCGACGTTCGGCCCGGGCCTGGGCACGCCATTGGCCGGGCTGTGGACCGAATACGTCGGTTGGCAATGGACCTTCTGGCAAATCATCGCGCCGTGCCTGATTGCCATGGCAGCGGTAGCGTATGGCTTTCCCCAGGACCCGCTGCGCCTGGAGCGCTTCAAATCCTTCAACTGGCGCGGTGTGCTGCTGGGCTTTCCCGCCATCTGCATGCTGGTGATCGGCATCCTGCAGGGCAACCGTCTGGACTGGTTCGAGTCGAACCTGATCTGCGGATTGCTCGGTGGCGGGCTGTTGCTGCTGGTGCTGTTTTTGGCCAGCGAGTGGTCGCAGCCGATACCGTTTTTCAAGATGCAAATGCTCGGCATCCGCAACCTGTCTTTCGCGCTGCTGACCCTGGCGGGCGTGCTGGTGGTGTTGCAGGCGGTGATCATCATTCCGTCCAGCTACCTGGCGCAGGTCCAGGGTTATCGCCCGGTGCAGACCGCACCGATCATGCTGCTGGCGGCGCTGCCGCAATTGCTTGCGCTGCCTTTGGTGGCGGCGCTGTGCAACTTTCGCTGGGTTGATTGCCGCTGGGTGTTGGGCATCGGCCTGGGCATGCTGGCGTTGTCGTGCGTCGGCGGCTCGCAACTGACGTCCGCGTGGATTCGCGACGATTTCTATGTGCTGCAATGGCTGCAGATTCTCGGTCAGCCCATGGCGGTGTTGCCGCTGCTGATGTTGTCCACCGGCAGCATCAACCCGATGGAAGGGCCGTTCGCATCGGCCTGGTTCAACACGGTCAAAGGCCTGTCGGCGGTCATCGCTACCGGGGTGATCGAAGCGCTGACCACGGCCCGTCTGCATTTTCACTCGACCATGCTGGTCGATCGCCTCGGCAACTCGCCGCTGGCCGAACGCGACAGCGCAAGTCTCGCTCATCGTCTGCATGAACAAGCGCTGGTGCTCACGTCCTCTGATCTTTACCTGTGCATGGCCGGTGTCGCCGTGACCTTGATCCTGCTGATTTTCTGGCTGCCGACGCGGATCTATCCGCCGCGCACACCGACCTGAATGCTCCACTGAAACAGAAGGTTTTTATGAACACCCAAGCAAAGCAGAAAGTCGCGGTGGCCGTGGCCGTCGCATTGGCCGTCGGTGGGGCGCTGTACCTGGCAATGCCCGGCCTGTTCGGCAAGCGTACCCAGCAGAACACCAACGATGCTTACGTCTCGGCGGATTTCACCCTGGTCGTGCCGCGGGTCGCCGGGTTTATCAAGCAGGTGCTGGTGGAGGACAACCAGCAGGTCAAGGCGGGGCAATTGCTGGCGCTGATCGATGACCGGGATTTGCGCGCCGCCGCCCAGGCCGCCGACGCCGAAACGCTGGTGGCCAGGGCGCAACTGCAAAACGCCCGGGCGACCCTGGAGCGCCAGGCATCGGTGATTGCCCAGGCGCAATCTTCGGTGGTTTCGGCCAAGGCGGAAATGGCCTTTGCCGAGCATGAATTGAACCGCTACAAGCACCTCGCCGGGGTGGGCGCCGGCACGGTGCAAAATGCGCAACAGGCGCAAACACGCATCGACCAGGCTGGCGCACGTCTGGCTAACGCCACGGCAGTGCTGGCGGCGGAGCGCAAGCAGGTGGAGATCCTGACGGCCCAGCGCGATGCAGCCGAAGGCGGGCTGAAACGGGCGCAAGCGAAGCTGGAAATGGCCAGCTACGAGTTGTCCTATACACGGATCGTGGCACCACAGGACGGTATGGTCGGAGAGCGCGCGGTGCGGGTCGGCGCCTACGTGACGCCGGGCAGCAAGATCCTTGCCGTGGTGCCGCTGGCGCAGGCTTATGTGGTGGCCAATTTCCAGGAAACGCAACTGACGGATGTGCAGCCGGGGCAGGCGGTGCAAGTGCGCGTCGACAGCCTGGGCGGTGCGGCACTCAACGGTCGTGTCGAAAGCATCGCACCGGCCACCGGGGTGACGTTTGCCGCGATCAAACCGGACAACGCCACTGGCAACTTCACCAAAGTGGTGCAGCGGATACCGGTGAAGATCGTGCTGGAGCCGGGACAACCGCTGGCCGAGCGCTTGCGGGTGGGGATGTCGGTGGAGGCGAGTATTGATACGGCCACCGCCAAGGCGAAAGAGGTTGTTCAGCGATGAAGATTTTCGTTGATCGCGCTGACGCCTTCGCGAGCAAGCCCGCGCCCACAGTTGACTGCATTCCCCTGTGGGAGCGGGCTTGCTCGCGAAGAGGTCATCAGCCTCGCCTGACTTTTTCTGCCTTGCTTGTGCTGAGCCTGTCAGCCTGCACCGTCGGTCCGGACTTCCAGAAGCCTGATGCACAGCAAATCACCGAATGGGCAAAACCATCAAAGGCAGCCACCAGCCAGGCCATCGCCGAAACAATGGCCGAGCGCTGGTGGGAAGTGTTCCATGACCCGAAACTCTCGGCCTTGAGCCAGCGCGCCCTGACCGACAACCTCGACCTGAAGCTGGCCGGCAGCCGTTTGCAGCAAAGTCGTGCGGTGCGTCAGGTCATCACTGCCAACCGCTACCCCAACACGGCCGCCAGTGGCAGTTACGGGCGCAATCGCAACAGCGCTGAAGGCTTGAACGACCCGTCAGGACACAATGGCCAATCGGCTTTCAACCTGTGGAATGCCAGCTTCTCCGCTTCCTGGGAGCTGGACTTCTGGGGCCGCGTGCGTCGGGAAACCGAAGCGGCCGACGCCACCTTGGAGGTTGCCGAGAACGACCGGCGTGGTGTGCTGCTGTCGGTGCTGGCCGAAACCGCCCAGGACTACATTCAATTGCGCGGTGTGCAGAACACCCGGCTCGTCACCGAACAGAACCTCGACGTCGCCCGCCATAGCCTGAAGCTCTCGCAACTGCGCCTGGCCGACGGTGTCGCGACGGATCTGGATGTCGCCGAAGCCGCCGCGCAGGTGGCGGCCATCGAATCGCGTCTGCCCGCGCTGGAGCAGCGCCAGTGGCAACTGATCAATGCCTTGAGCCTGTTGATGGGCGAAGCGCCCCAGGCATTGGCGGCGGAGTTATCCACAGACGCCCCGGTGCCACAAACGCCGCGGCAGGTCGCCATTGGCTTGCCCTCGCAACTGGCTGAGCGTCGACCGGACATTCGCCAGGCCGAAGCGCGACTGCATGCCGCCACGGCCAGCATTGGCGTGGCCACGGGGGATTTCTATCCGCGAATCATCCTGTCGGGGAACATCGGCTCCCAGGCCATGCAGCTGAGCGATTTTGGCTCCTGGGGTTCGCGTTCGTTCGGGATCGGCCCGCAATTGAGTTTGCCGTTGTTCGACGGTGGCCGTTTGCGGGGCGTGCTCGAACTGCGTGAAGCGCAACAACAGGAAGCGGCCATTGCCTATCAGCAAACCGTGTTGCGCGCCTGGCATGAAATCGATGACCAACTGACCGCCTACAACGCCAGCCAATTACGCCGCGACAGCCTGGCCGAAGCCGTGCGGCAGAACCGCATTGCGCTGGACACCGCGCAACAGCAGTACGTGGAGGGCGTGGTGGATTTCGTCACCGTACTCACCGTGCAAGGGGCGTTGCTGGCCACGCAGGAGCAGTGGGTCGAGAGTTCGACCGGCGTGTCGCTGGCGGCCGTCGGGTTGTACAAGGCGTTGGGTGGGGGGTGGGAGTCGGTGTATCCCGTGGCGGAGACGGCGCAGCGCTGATGGTGCGCCGCCGGCTATCGCTCCATTACCGACTCGGCATCGACGTTGCTCGGCTTGAAGGGCTAAATTGATGTGCAAACAATCTGGCTCTTCACTCGACGTCGCAAGGGGAGGCAATGGAGGCGCGCAGAGAAACGCCGGTGGGCGACACTCAGGGACCGCACGCCAATCCTGGTTTTGCCAGGGGTGCGCATCCGTTGATCCGTTGGGCGCGGGAGCATTGGCTGGTGCCGATTCTGGTATTGGCTGCGCTGGTGCGCTTTTACGATCTGACCGCCGCCGCGATTTGGGGCGACGAGGGTTCCAGCCTGCTGCTGGCCCGTTACTCATTGCCTGACATTTGGGTGCACGCCGCCTACGACGTGCACCCGCCGCTGTATTTCATACTGCTGCACGGCTGGATCGCGATGTTTGGCGACGGCATATTGTCGATCCGCTGCCTCAGTGCTCTGCCGGGGATTGCCTCGGTCGGGCTCGGCGTGTGGCTGGTCGATCGGCTCGCCACCCGCC
>NZ_AKJO01000123.1:0-62313 GCF_000282295.1 Pseudomonas sp. GM33 | reverse complement strand
CACTACACGGCAGCTCCTACATTGGAATCTATTCCTCCTGTAGGAGCTGCCGCAGGCTGCGATCTTTTTTTGCCAGCAGCGTATGCTTAGCTCCCTAACGCTTTCACCTAACAAGGATCAAGCCATGCGCGCACTGGCTGCATTGAGTCGTTTTGTCGGCAACACCTTCGCCTACTGGGTACTGATTTTCGCTGTCGTGGCGTTCCTGCAGCCAGCATGGTTCCTCGGCCTAAAAGGCGCCATCGTGCCGCTGCTGGGGCTGGTGATGTTCGGCATGGGCCTGACCCTCAAGCTCGAAGACTTCGCCGAAGTCGCTCGCCATCCCTGGCGCGTGGCCCTGGGTGTGGTTGCCCATTTCGTGATCATGCCGGGCGTGGCGTGGTTGCTCTGCCAGGCGTTCCACTTGCCGCCGGAAATCGCCGTCGGTGTGATTCTGGTCGGCTGCTGCCCAAGCGGCACCTCGTCGAACGTGATGACCTGGCTGGCCCGTGGTGACCTGGCGCTGTCGGTGGCCATCGCCGCCGTCACCACCCTCCTCGCCCCCCTGCTGACGCCGGCGCTGATCTGGCTGCTGGCCTCGGCCTGGTTGCCGGTATCGTTCATGGAGTTGTTCTGGTCGATCCTGCAAGTGGTGCTGTTGCCGATCGTGCTGGGCGTGGTTGCCCAGCGGGTGCTCGGCGACAAGGTTCGCCACGCCGTGGACGTGTTGCCGCTGGTGTCGGTGGTCAGCATCGTGATCATCGTCACGGCAGTGGTGGCCGCCAGCCAGGCGAAGATTGCCGAGTCCGGCCTGTTGATCATGGCCGTGGTCATGCTGCACAACAGCTTTGGCTACCTGCTGGGTTACTTCACCGGGCGCCTGTTCAAGCTGCCTCTGGCCCAGCGCAAGTCCCTGGCTCTGGAAGTCGGCATGCAGAACTCCGGGTTGGGCGCCGCGTTGGCCAGTGCGCACTTCTCGCCGCTGGCGGCAGTGCCCAGTGCATTGTTCAGTGTCTGGCACAACATTTCCGGGGCATTGCTCTCGACGTATTTCCGTCGCATGAGTGAAAAACAGGATCGGGAAATGGCGGCGCAACAGGTCAGCGACTGACTGGAAAACTTGATCCCCGGGTTAATGCTGGGCACTATATTGCCCATCGCGAGGACGACCTCGCGGCTCGATCGAGTCATTAATCAGGGGACGACCCCGTCAGACGATGGAGGTCTTCATGTCCTGGATCATTCTGTTTTTCGCCGGCCTTTTCGAAGTGGGCTGGGCCGTCGGCCTCAAGTACACCGACGGTTTCACCCGCCCGCTCCCCACCGTATTGACCGTTGCGGCCATGGCTATCAGCCTTGGCTTGCTCGGCCTTGCGATGAAGGAATTGCCGCTGGGCACAGCCTATGCGATCTGGACCGGTGTCGGCGCCGTTGGCACAGTGATCGCCGGGATCATTCTGTTTGGCGAGTCGATGGCGCTGGTGAGGCTGGCGAGTGTGGCGTTGATCATTAGCGGGTTGGTTGGGCTCAAGGTCAGCGCTTAGGCCACTACCGCTTTCGCGAGCAAGCCCGCTCCCACAGGTTTCGTGTACTCCCACACATATAGAGCACACCATCAATCCTTGTGGGAGCGGGCTTGCTCGCGAAGAGGCCCTAACTGTCACCGACTATCTGACTGTCCCGCGCAAATCCCCCACCAACGCCTGTAACTGCACCGGCTGCGCCACCTCAACCGCCACCGCCGGCCCGGCCACCAACGTCACCCGCGACCACAACCGGCGAAACAGCCCTTTATTCGGATCGCGGCTGAAGAAACTCCCCCACAACCCCTGCAAGGCCAACGGAATCACCGGCACCGGTGTCTCCTCGAGAATCCGCGTCAAGCCACCCTTGAACTCGTTGATCTCGCCATCGGCAGTCAATTTGCCCTCGGGGAAGATGCACACCAGCTCACCGTCTTTCAAATACCGGGCAATGCGCGTGAAGGCTTGTTCATAGATCTGGATGTCTTCCTGGCGCCCGGCAATCGGAATCGTCCCCGCGGTACGGAAGATGAAGTTGAGCACCGGCAGGTTGTAGATCTTGTAATACATCACAAAGCGAATCGGCCGACGGACCGCGCCGCCAATCAGCAAGGCATCGACGAACGACACGTGATTGCACACCAGCAGCGCCGCGCCTTCGTCGGGGATCAGGTCCAGATTGCGGTGCTCCACGCGATACATGGAATGGCTGAGCAGCCAGATCATGAAACGCATGGTGAACTCCGGGACAATCCTGAAGATGTAGGCGTTGACCCCGATGTTCAGCAACGACACGACCAGGAACAATTGCGGGATCGACAGCTTGGCCACGCTCAGCAAGACGATCGAGACAATCGCCGACACCACCATGAACAGCGCATTGAGGATGTTGTTGGCGGCAATCACCCGCGCCCGCTCGTTCTCCGCCGTGCGCGACTGGATCAACGCGTACAGCGGCACAATGTAGAAACCGCCGAAGACGCCCAGGCCGAGGATGTCGAGCAACACCAGCCAGGTGTGGCCGAAGCCGAGGATGTCGATCCAGCCATGGCCGGCGGCGCTGTCCGGAATACCGCCTGAATGCCACCACAGCAGCAGACCGAAGACGGTCAGACCGAACGATCCGAACGGCACCAGGCCAATCTCGACTTTGCGTCCGGAAAGCTTCTCGCACAGCATCGAACCCAATGCGATGCCGACCGAGAACACCGTCAGAATCAGCGTCACCACGGTTTCGTCGCCGTGCATCCATTCCTTGGCATAGGCCGGGATCTGCGTCAGATAGATCGCCCCGACAAACCAGAACCATGAGTTGCCGACAATCGAGCGTGACACCGCCGGTGTTTGCCCCAGGCCCAGTTTCAATGTGGCCCAGGACTGGCTGAAAATGTTCCAGTTCAGGCGCATTTGCGGCGTGGCGGCCGCCGCCCGGGGAATGCTGCGGCTGGCCAGGTAGCCGAGCACGGCAATGCCGATGATCGCCGTGGACACCACCGGTGCGTAATGCGCCGAAGACATCATGACCCCGGCGCCAATGGTGCCGGCGAGGATCGCCAGGAAGGTGCCCATTTCCACCAGGCCGTTGCCACCGACCAATTCATCTTCACGCAGGGCCTGCGGCAGGATCGAGTACTTCACCGGCCCGAACAGCGCCGAATGGGTGCCCATGGCGAACAGCGCCAGCAGCATCAGCGACAGGTGATCGAACAGAAAACCGACCGCGCCGACCGCCATGATGGCGATTTCCCCAAGCTTGATCAGGCGGATCAACGCATCCTTGGCGAACTTTTCCCCGAATTGCCCGGCCAGGGCCGAGAACAGGAAAAACGGCAGGATAAACAGCAGCGCACACAGGTTGACCCAGACAGAGCGGTCACCCTCGATGGTCAGCTTGTACAAAATCGCCAGGATCAACGACTGCTTGAACACATTGTCGTTGAATGCCCCAAGGGACTGGGTAATGAAGAACGGCAGGAAGCGCCGGGTACGCAACAAGGTGAACTGTGAGGGGTGACTCATCTTCCATGTGTCCCTGATTATGTAGAGAGTGGCCTGGATACTGTAATTGGAGTATCGAAACTCGATCCAGGCCACACCTTACCTAATCTTTGCCGGTTATTTCTTCAATCCGGCAATGCATGGCGAGACAAACAGTTCACCCCGCCAGGCGCCCAGCACCGTGCGCTTGCCGACGATCAGCCACATCACCGCCAGCAACGCCACCAGCACACAGCCAAACACACTGAAAAACGTCAGGTTCAAGGTACTGGCCAGCTTCAACGTCGCCAGAGAATAGACGCCCAACGGGAAGGTGAAGCCCCACCAGCCCAGATTGAAGGGGATGCCGGCGCGCAGGTAGCGCGCAGTGATCAGCAGCGCCATCAGCATCCACCACAGGCCGAAGCCCCACAGGGTGATGCCGGCCACCAGACCCAATCCCGCAGCAATCTCACCGACGCCCGGCAAGCCATTGGCCGCGAAAATCAGCGGTGCATCGCCGCCCAGCACCAGCATGCCCAACGCGCCGGTGCCGATCGGGCCAAGGGCCAGCCAGCTCGAGGCGGCCATGTTTTCGTGGGGCAGTTTATGCAGGGCCATGCGCAGCAACAGAATGGTCAGGATGCTGAAAGCCACCGGCAAGGAAAATGCCCAGAGCACGTAGCTGGTCACCAGCATCACCAGTTGCGAGTGAGCGTCGGCCAAATGCGGCGCCAACAGGCCACCGCTGGCGGCCGCCACTTCTGCCGCGACCACCGGCAACAACCAGACAGCGGTCATCTGGTCGATGCTGTGCTCCTGACGCGTGAACATCATATAGGGAATCAGCACGCCGCAGGCCAGCGACATCGCCACATCCAGCCACCACAGCACTTCGGCGAGGTGAATCACACCGTCGCCCCAGCGCGGCAGGCCGAACACCAGGAAGCCGTTGATGATGGTCGCCAGGCCCATCGGGATGGTGCCGAAAAACATCGAGACCGTGGAGTGGCCGAAGATCCGTCGTGCTTCGTCGAAAAACAGTAGCCAACGGGCGGCGTACAGCGCCGTGAACAGCAGGAACAACGCAATGTTGAATAGCCACAAGGCTTCGGCAAAGGCGTGCAAGGCGGGCATGGCGACCGGCAATTGCGCCAGTGCCAGCGCCAGCACACCGGTACCCATGGTGGCCGCGAACCAGTTGGGGGTGAACTGGCGGATCACTTCGCGTGGGTGCTGCAGGTGACTGAACGGTTTGATTCCGGGCTTGATGCTGTTGGCGCATGTCATGGCGAACTCCTGTCCTCTCGTGAGGTAGAGCCCATGTTAGATCCGAATCGAATATCTATATAACGGGTAATATCTCTATATGTTATCTATTACATAGATATTTAATCAGGAGCTGGCCTCGCATGCCGTGCCTGAACGCGGGCGCATCAAACCTGCCAAAGCGCCAAGGGCCAGAAGAATCAACACGGCGCCATAACCGTCGACGGTCGCCACCAGACCGAGGGTTCGGCTCAGGTTCCCGGCCAGCAGCGATGGCAGGCAGAAGGCGAGATAGCTGAGCGCGTAATACGTCGACACCAGCCCGGCACGCTCATGGGGCAAGGCCAGCGGCACCAGGCTACGCAAGGTGCCGAGAAAACCGGAGCCGAAACCACAGCCTGCGACCAGAGTGCCAAGGAAGAACAGCGGCAGGCTGGCACTGTGCACACCCAGCAAAATCAGCACCACACCCATTGGCATCATGCTGGCGCCCAATAACAATGACTTGCCGGCGGGTCGGTTGCGCATGCTGTAGATCATCAGCGCACCGGTCAACGTCAAGGCGGCAACGGTGGCCCCGCCGATCATGTTCGAGGTCGAGCCTGTGGCCGTGCGCACCAACGAAGGCGCCAGGGAAGCGTAGAAACCGCCCAGGGCCCACAGGGCAGTATTGAGCGGCAGCACCCGCCACAAAGTCGAGCGCGCTTGCAGCGGCACATGCAGAGTCGGTCGCAATGAGGCCCAAACCCCGGTCTGCCGCGAGACGCTTTCCGGCAAGCGCCAGACATACAACGCCTGCATCACAAACAACGCCAGCAGCAGCCAGTACGTCAGGTGCAACGGTGCCGGGGCGAACTCGGCCAACACACCGCAGCCCAGCCCGCCAATGGCCATCCCGGTCAAGGGTGCAACGCTATTGACCAGCGGCCCCCGTTCGCGGTCGGTATCCAGTAGGGTTGCGCCCAGCACCGCGGTAGCCATGCCGGTGGCAAAACCCTGCAGGACTCGGGCACTGATCAGCCAGGTGACGCTGTCGGCGTGAATAAACAGCAGCATCGCCAGGATATTCAGCACCACCGCCGTGAAAATCACCGGTTTGCGCCCCAGGTAATCGGACAACGAACCGACGGTCAACAACGCCACCAACAGGCTGAGGGCGTACACGCCAAAAATCAGGGTCAGGGTCGCGGCCGAAAACTGCATCTGCTCCTGATACAGCTGATACAACGGCGTCGGCGCCGTGGAGGCCGCGAGGAAACTGAGCAGGGTAATGGCAAGAAACCACAGGCTGGCACGGTTTGAATGAGAACTGGACATGGGCGCGCTCCACAAAAGCTAACTTTTTGCTTTTGTGGAGTGTGCTACTGGATCCCTCTTAAAGCAAATTCTTTGTGTTAAGGTCCGAGGCATGGCTTTTACAGGAACCCCAGGATGACAGCTCCCACCTTACGCCCGGGCGGACGCAGCGCGCGGGTACAAGAGTCGATTCATTCGGCCGTGCGTCAACTCCTCGAGGAGCAGGACCGCACCAGCCTGACCGTGCCGCAAATTGCTGCGCGCGCAGGCGTTACACCTTCGACCATCTATCGTCGCTGGGGTGATTTGTCGGCGCTACTGGCCGACGTCGCCCTCGCCCGCATGCAGCCCGATAACGACCCCACCCACACCGGCAGTTTGCGCGGTGATATTCGAGCCTGGGCGGAACAGTACCTGGACGAAATGAGCTCCGAACCTGGTCGCAACATGCTGCGCGACGTACAGGCGGCGCTCAAGCCAAGTTATTGCGCGACGATCATTGGCGGGCAGTTGCAGACGATCCTTGACCGTTTTCCCAACGAGCCCGTGCCGGGTGTCGATCAGCTGATCAACCTGATCGCCGCCCCCATCGTTTTCCGCATTCTGTTTTCCGAGGCCGCACTGGAGGTTGAAGAGCTGCATCGGTTGATCGAGATTGCATTCAGTCAGTGAGGCCCCCATCGTCGGAACGCCGCCCGGACCAAGCTCGCACAGGGGGCGGCGAACACAGGACAAATGTGGGAGCGAGCTTGCTCGCGATGAGGCCACTCCAGACACTGCAAATCCCCTGCGACACCCCGCCACGCCACGACCTTGGTCGACACTGACTAACGCTGGCGGTCGTGCGAGACTGTCTGTCCGGGCGGGATGCCCGGAAGTCTTTTGTCTGGAGTCCCCATGTCGCTGTCCACCGGGCTGATTGCCGCCGTCGCCCTGGCCTATATGGCCATCATGTTCGCCATCGCCTTCTATGGCGACCGTCGCAGCGCGCCCTTGCCGCCGCGTGTGCGCGCCTGGGTGTACAGCCTGTCGCTGGCGGTCTATTGCACCAGCTGGACGTTCTTCGGTGCCGTGGGCCAGGCCGCCGAACAGCTCTGGTCGTTCCTGCCGATCTACCTCGGGCCGATCCTGTTGCTGGTCGGTGCGCCGTGGGTCCTGCAGAAAATGGTGATGATCAGCAAACAGGAGAACATCACCTCGATCGCCGACTTTATCGCCGCGCGCTATGGTAAATCCCAGTCGCTGGCGGTGGTGGTGGCGCTGATTTGCCTGGTTGGCGTGTTGCCCTACATCGCACTGCAGCTCAAGGGCATTGTGCTCGGCGTGAACCTGCTGATCGGCGCCGGCGCCGACGCCATGGGCACCCGGGCCCAGGACACCGCGTTGATCGTGTCGCTGGTGCTGGCGCTGTTCACCATCGTCTTCGGTACCCGCAACCTCGACGCCACGGAGCACCACCGCGGCATGGTGCTGGCCATTGCCTTCGAATCACTGGTCAAGCTGTTCGCGTTTCTTGCCGTCGGCGCGTTCGTGACCTACGGCCTGTACGACGGTTTCGACGACCTGTTCGACCAGGCCATGCTGGCGCCGCGCCTCGAACAGTACTGGAAGGAAACCATCAACTGGCCGTCGATGGTGGTGCAGACCGGTGTGGCCATGATGGCGATCATTTGCCTGCCGCGGCAGTTTCACGTTACCGTTGTAGAGAACATCGATCCTCAGGATCTGCGCCTGGCCAAGTGGGTATTCCCGGCCTACCTCGCCCTGGCTGCCTTGTTTGTCGTGCCGATCGCCCTGGCCGGCCAGATGCTGCTGCCCAGCTCGGTGTTGCCGGACTCGTTCGTCATCAGCTTGCCCCTGGCGCAGGCGCATCCGGCGCTGGCCCTGCTGGCGTTTATCGGTGGCGCTTCGGCGGCCACCGGCATGGTGATCGTGGCCAGCGTGGCGCTGTCGACCATGGTGTCCAACGACATGCTGCTGCCCTGGCTGCTGCGTCGCAACAACGCCGAGCGCCCGTTCGAAGTGTTCCGCCAGTGGATGTTGTCGGTGCGCCGCGTCAGCATCGTGGTCATTCTGCTGCTGGCCTATGTCAGTTACCGCCTGCTGGGCTCGACCGCCAGCCTGGCGACCATCGGCCAGATCGCCTTTGCCGCCGTGACCCAACTGGCCCCCGCCATGCTCGGTGCGCTGTACTGGAAACAGGCCAACCGCCGCGGTGTTTTCGCCGGCCTCGCCGCAGGCACCTTCCTGTGGTTCTACACCCTGATCCTGCCGATCGCCGCCCTCAGCCTCGGCGTTTCCTTGAGCACATTCCCGGGGCTGGCGTGGTTGCACAGCAATCCACTGAACCTGCCGATTACACCCCTGACCCAAGGCGTGGTGCTGTCGCTGGCTGGCAACTTCACGCTCTTCGCCTGGGTCTCGGTACTGTCGCGCACCCGGGTTTCCGAGCACTGGCAGGCGGGCCGCTTCATCGGCCAGGAAATCAGTGCCCGCCCCAGCGCACGCTCGATGCTGGCGGTGCAGATCGACGACCTGCTGCAACTGGCGGCGCGCTTCGTCGGCGAAGAACGCGCCCGTCAAAGTTTTATCCGCTTTGCCTATCGCCAGGGCAAAGGCTTCAACCCGAACCAGAACGCCGACGGTGAATGGATCGCCCATACTGAACGCCTGCTGGCCGGTGTGCTGGGTGCCTCTTCGACCCGCGCGGTGGTCAAAGCCGCCATCGAAGGCCGGGAGATGCAACTGGAAGACGTCGTGCGCATCGCCGACGAAGCCTCGGAGGTGCTGCAATTCAACCGCGCCTTGCTGCAAGGCGCCATCGAGAACATCACCCAGGGCATCAGCGTGGTCGACCAGTCGCTGAAACTGGTGGCCTGGAACCGTCGCTACCTGGAGTTGTTCAACTACCCGGACGGCTTGATCAGTGTCGGTCGACCAATCGCCGACATCATTCGCCACAATGCCGAGCGTGGCCTGTGCGGCCCCGGCGAAGCCGAAGTTCACGTCGCGCGTCGCCTGCACTGGATGCGCCAGGGCCGCGCGCATACCTCCGAGCGCCTGTTCCCCAACGGCCGGGTCATCGAGCTGATCGGCAACCCGATGCCGGGCGGCGGCTTCGTCATGAGTTTCACCGACATCACCGCGTTCCGCGAAGCCGAGCAGGCGCTGACCGAAGCCAACGAAGGCCTGGAGCAACGGGTCACCGAGCGGACCCACGAGTTGTCTCAGCTCAACGTCGCCCTGACCGAAGCCAAGGGCACCGCCGAGGCGGCCAACCAGTCCAAGACCCGTTTCCTTGCGGCCGTCAGCCATGACTTGATGCAACCGTTGAATGCGGCGCGCCTGTTCTCCGCCGCCCTCTCCCATCAGAACGATGGACTCTCCGGCGAAGTGCAGAAACTGGTCGGGCACCTGGACAGCTCGCTGCGCTCGGCCGAGGATCTGATCAGCGACCTGCTGGACATCTCCCGCCTGGAGAACGGCAAGATCAACCCGAATCGCCAGCCGTTCGCGCTCAACGAACTGTTCGACACCCTCGGTGCAGAGTTCAAGGTGCTGGCGCAGGAACAAGGCCTGGAGTTCCGCGTTCGCGGCAGCACGCTGCGGGTCGACAGTGACATGAAGCTGCTGCGGCGAATTTTGCAGAACTTCCTGACCAATGCGTTTCGCTACGGCAAAGGGCCGGTACTACTGGGCGTTCGCCGGCACAAGGAAGCATTGAGCCTGGAAGTCTGGGACCGTGGGCCGGGTATTCCGGAAGATAAACAACAGGTGATTTTCGAAGAGTTCAAGCGCCTCGACAGCCACCAGACACGGGCCGAAAAAGGCCTCGGCCTGGGGTTGGCCATTGCCGACGGGCTATGTCGCGTGCTCGGTCATACCTTGCGCGTGCGCTCCTGGCCGGGACGCGGCAGCGTGTTCAGCGTCAGCGTGCCGCTGGCCCGGGCGCAAACCGCAGCGCCGGTCAAAGTCGCCGAGCTCAATGGCAAATTGCTCAATGGCGCGCAGGTGCTGTGCATCGATAACGAGGACAGCATCCTGATCGGCATGAACAGCTTGCTCAGCCGCTGGGGATGCCAGGTCTGGACCGCACGCAATCGCGAGGAGTGCGCAACGTTGCTGGGCGAAGGCATGCGCCCGCAATTGGCACTGGTGGATTACCACCTCGATCACGGCGAAACCGGAACCGACCTGATGGCCTGGTTGCGTACGCAAATGGGCGAGCCGGTTCCTGGTGTGGTGATCAGCGCCGATGGCCGGCCGGAGACGGTCGACAAGGTGCATGCAGCAGGGCTGGATTACCTGGCCAAACCGGTGAAACCGGCGGCGTTGCGGGCGTTGTTGAGTCGGTATTTGCCTCTGTAGCGAGGTTTAACACAGCCTCCTGTGGCGAGGGGGCAAGCCCCCTCGCCACAGGGTCCACGCTCGACCTAGGGCTACTCCGGCAATTCGACCAACCCATCGACATCGGTCATCGCCCGCTCCAGCAAATCCGCCGGCAGGCTCTTGCTCGCCCGTGCACCCAGCAGCTTGAGTTGCTCACTGCGACTGACCAGGTTGCCACGCCCCTCTGTCAGCTTGTTGCGAGCCGAACTGTAGGCCTTGTCCAGTTGCTGCAGGCGATTGCCGACCTCGTCCAGATCCTGAAT
Source organism: Pseudomonas sp. GM33 (assembly GCF_000282295.1). Taxonomy (NCBI): domain Bacteria; kingdom Pseudomonadati; phylum Pseudomonadota; class Gammaproteobacteria; order Pseudomonadales; family Pseudomonadaceae; genus Pseudomonas; species Pseudomonas sp. GM33. The sequence continues at coordinate 51,617 of NZ_AKJO01000123.1, read as the reverse complement.
GAACAGCACGAACTTGTCGTACAGCCACCCGGCCCGCTCGGCGATTTCCCGGGCGTTCTGGCTCTGGCGCTCCTGTTTCCACAGACTGTCGATGACACGCAGGGTCGCCAGTAACGTGGTGGGGCTGACGATCACGATGTTGCGGTCGAATGCCTCCTGAAACAGCGTTGGCTCAGCCTGCAACGCGGCAGAAAACGCCGCCTCGATCGGTATGAAGAGCAACACGAAATCCAGGCTGTGCAAGCCATCGAGGCGCTTGTAATCCTTGCCGGCCAGGCTTTTGACGTGATTGCGCAATGAAAGTACGTGCTGCTTGATGGCGATCTGGCCGATAGCCTCGTCTTCAGCCGCCACGTATTGCTGATAGGCGGTCAGGCTGACCTTGGAGTCGACCACCACCTGCTTGTCCCCCGGCAGGTAAATGATCACGTCCGGCTGGAAGCGCTCGCCGTCCGGTCCCTTGAGATTGACCTGAGTCTGGTACTCGCGGCCCTTCTCCAGCCCTGCATGCTCAAGCACGCGTTCAAGGATCAGTTCGCCCCAATTGCCCTGGGTCTTCTGCCCTTTCAAGGCGCGGGTCAGGTTGGTGGCTTCGTCGCTCAAGCGCAAATTCAGCTGTTGCAGGCGCTCCAGTTCCTTGGCCAGGGAGAAACGCTCACGGGCCTCGTTCTGATAGCTTTCCTCGACACGCTTTTCGAAGGACTGGATGCGCTCCTTGAGCGGATCGAGCAACTGTCCCAGACGCTGCTGGCTGGTTTCGGCAAAACGCTGCTCGCGCTCATCGAAAATCTTCCCCGCCAGCTCGGCAAACTGCGCGCGCAATTCGTCCCGCGAACCTTGCAGGTCTTCAAGGCGCTGCTGATGGCTGTCTTGTTGCTCGCGCAATTCGGCATTGAGCGACGCAGCCTGGGCATCCAGACGGCGCAGTTCGGCGTCTTTGCCCGCGCGTTCGATATTCCACGCATGGGCGGCATCCCGGGCGTCGTCGCGCTCGATCTGCAACAGTTCGACTTCACGACGCAGTGCAGCCAGATCAGCCTGTTTTGCGGAATTGGCCTGGGTCAGATCAGCGACTTCATCGCGGCTGGACTCCAGTTGTGCATTCAAGCCGTCCTGCGCCAGTTGCGCCATGGCCAGGCGCTCCTGCAGCAGTGCAACGTCTGCCTGCGTGGTGCTGGCCCGACGCTGAAGTTGCCAGGCCATTATCAGCAACGGCAACCCTGCCGCTGCCAGCCCCAGCAATATGCTGGTCAAGTCCATTGCCATAGCCACTCCTGCCATTCGGGTAAAGCCTGAAGGTTAACCAAGGCGTCCGGTCTTGGACAGCTCAGTCTTCGATCAGCCCCAGTTCCTGTTGAGCGCGGCGATCGCCTGCCCGAGCGGCCTGGCGCAACAGGTCCTGACCGATACGGCGGTCCCGGGCATTCCCGCATTCGCGGCACATCAACTGGCCAAGGCGACTTTGCGCAGCCACCACGCCCTCACGGGCCGGCTGCTTGAGCAGACGTCCGGCGATGTGTTTGACGTTCGGGTTTTCACCCAGGTGCGGACTGTCCAACAGCCACTCTGCCACGCGCATGGAAAAGCGCTTGGTAGGGGCAACAGAGGGGGGAGGGGAGGTAGAGGAAACAGGAGCTGAGCGAAACTTCATAAAGCACTGTGGGGCAGATCGGAAGGCGCGCAACTTTACTCTCTTTTTCTTACAGGTAAAGCTGAAAATGTCCCGGCACGCCCGTCCTAGAGCAAGCGCTCGGGACAATCCACAGAAGCTGTGGATAACTCAGTGGACAACCGCCCTTGAACCCGCTCAAAGCCCTGTGGAATGGGGTTCGCAGTCAAACTGACGATTTTTTCACCAGTAAAAAAAAGCGATGTTTTTCATTGACTTAAATTTTGGTTACAGGCAGCCATTGCGCTTGAACCTGAGATGACAGCGGGGTGACAGACTCTGCAACTAATGTGCACAAGTGCCTTTGCGACGGTTATATCAACGCACTTTTTCGGCGCGTTTTTTTGTCCTGCCTGGGGATAAGCCCTGGCAAACCCGGTGTTTAGACGGCTGCACTGCTACCAACGTCGATGACCGATGGTCGGATTTTGTTCTGCTATAGGGCACATCAATTGGAGGCAGCGCTGCTTCATACGCTGATCTGCAAGGTAAAACAGCCCGATCGAGCCCCGTCGGGGAATCCTTTTTTGCTAACACACTTCCCTTATCCAGTTCAATCCGTTAGTATCCGCGGCGTTAGTACCAAGCTGAAAGTCAATTCTGGTCGAACAAATCCCCCCGGTCAGCCTTCTCGACGGAAGCCTCCACCGAACAAGCGGGATCGGCCACCTCGATGGTTTCCAGGTAAATCTTGCGCCGACACAACCTTTGAATCGAAAGCAAAGGGTGTTGCTCCGCCTGCCTACTCTGCTCGAACCAACCTGCAAATTGATCAGGATCTTCACCCCGGGCCCAGAACCTTTGCCCTCGATGTGTTGCCTGCCCTCCTAAGTACCTACCTGCCAGCCCAAGCGCGCCAACTTATCAGCGCTTCAAACTGGCTGCTTTGTTCCAGTCGGGTTCTTCGTTCGATCAATGGTGATCGACGTTACTGGAACGTTTTAACGTTGCACGGTTCTTATCCGTGTCATTTGTAGGAACACCCAATAATGTCTACTCAAATCCACACTCAGGATGCCATTCGCACCCTAACCAACGCTTTTGCACCAATGAACTGCCTGATCATGGCCGCTCGCAAAGGCTGCTTCAGCTTCACCCTGGTCAACGAACACGGCATCGCTCGTCATAGCGAACGCCTGTATCCCGATCAATACTCCAGCGCCGAACCGCTGCAGGCCGTGATCGAGCGTACCCGTCAGGCCCTGGTTGCCTGAAACGCCAGAAAGGCTGAAAAACCCGAAAGCCCTGCCCGAAAAGCAGGGCTTTTTATTGCCCGATGTTTCCCCGCACTCGAACCACGACTAAGCACGATCCGATATAAGGGTTATAACTGGTCGCTGGAAATATTTTAAAAACAGTCCTTTACAGCGCGAATATGACACTACACTTCAACTCAAGCGGCTTGACCCGCTTGCGGCGAGCCTGAACCGATTCACAGCTGCCAAGCCCCCTTCAGGTATCGCCGTCCAATTCAGGTTTCGAGGGTTTTATGGGTATCGCTGCCAGCGAACTGTGCCGCTATGTGATTCGTCCGACACTGATCTACCTCGGACGCCATAGCGCTACTGCCGAATCCCTGCTGCTGGGCATTGCCGCCAGCCAGTCAGCCCTTGGTTCCGCCCTGCATGACCGCCGTGGGCACGGCCTGTACCGCATCGCCGAGCCCCGCCACCAGGCACTTTGGGACCATTACCTCGCCCTTGATCCGGAGCGTGCAAGCCTGGTCCGCGGCCTGGCCAGCCAGCATGCGTTTCTGAGCGGCCCGCACCTGGAGTTGACCGTCAACCTGCGTTACGCCACAGCCATCGCCTGGCTGCTGGTGGAGGAACAGAATACCCCCCTCCCCTCCCCTGATGATTTGTTGGGCATGGCCAGGATCTGGCGCCAGACATTTCATCCCCAAGGGCGCCTGCGTGATTTCACCAGCGCCTGGCAAACCTGTGTTTCACCTCTGAATCAGGTAGCCTGCTGACACTTCTGGATCCAAACATCGCGCAACAGGTGGTGATTTTGGTCTGATTGTCCTACAAAACCGCTCTAAATCAAGGCATACAGCCTATGGCGCCGGGACGAAAATGTTGGTAATTTTCGCCCCGGTGATCACCAGGAGTTCTAATAATGAAAAAAGTAATGCTCAAAACCACCCTTAGCCTCGCCGTTACCCTGGCATCCACCCAGCTCTTTGCAAGTGGCTTTGCCCTCAACGAACAAAGCATCAGCGGGATGGGGACAGGTTTTGCCGGGCGATCTTCCTCTGCCGACGACGCATCCACCATTGCTGGCAACCCTGCCGGCATGTCCCGCATCAAGCGCGAACAAGTGACCGGCGGTGTTGCATTCATCGACGCGCACACTGACATCAGTGACGCCAGCTCCCGTCCGAACGGCGGCACCAACAAGGGTGACATGGTCCCTTTCATGGGCGTGCCGATGGGTTACTACGTCAAACCCATCGACGACCACTGGGCATTCGGTATCGGCGTGTACGCACCATTCGGTCTGGTCACCGACTACGAAAACAACTTTGCCGGCCGCTACTTCGGCAGCAAGAGCGAAGTTAGAATCGTCACCCTGCAACCGACTGTCAGCTACGCCTTCAACGACAAGGTCTCCATCGGTTTCGGCCCGACCATCAACCGCATCGACGGCACCCTGGAATCGAACCTGTCGATCACCCAGTCCCAGCCAGATGGCAAGGTCAAGATCGAAGGTGACGACACCGCGCTGGGCTACAACATCGGCGTGCTGGTTCAAGCCACCGACAGCACGCGCGTCGGCCTGACCTACCACTCGAAAGTGAAGTACAAGCTCGACGGCAACACCAAGGTCAACTACAACGTGCTGGGCCTGATCGGCCAGAACCCTAACCAGAAATACGACGCTTCGCTGGACCTGACCACACCTGAATCGGTGGACTTCTCGGTCACTCACCAGCTCGACGACAAGTGGACTCTGTACGCAGGCAGCACCTGGACCCGCTGGAGCCGCCTGAAAGAAATCACCGTTGAAAACACAGGTGTTCCAGCCGTCCTGAACGGTCAGTTCGGTACCATCACCGAAGAACAGAACTGGCACGACACCTGGGCTCACGCCATCGGCGCGTCCTACCAGTTGAACAAGCAATGGGTACTGCGTACCGGTCTGTCCGTTGACCAGGCACCGACCAACAACGTCGACCGCTCTCCGCGCATCCCGACGGGCGATCGCAAGATTTTCAGCGTGGGCGCCGGCTGGAGTCCGACCGACGACCTGACCATCGACCTGGCGTATTCGTACCTGCGCGAAGAGTCGGTCAAGGTCAACAACAGCAACGACCGTGGCCAGACCTACAACGCCAAGTATGAAAACTACGCGAACGGTTTCGGCCTCGGCGCGACCTACCGCTTCTGATGATTCCCGGCGAGCCTGAACCGCTCGCCATCCGAATCATAAAAGCCCCGCTCTCTTCACAGAGGCGGGGCTTTTCAGTGGGCGTCGATCAGGGGGTCGAAGCAAGCGGTGCCGAAGCCAAGGCCTTTTCTACCGCGGCGATGAACTCGGGATCATCCGGCTTGGTCAGGCTGGAGAAACTGGCGATCACCTTGCCCTGGCGATCCACCACATACTTGTAGAAATTCCACTTTGGCGCACCGGTTTGACGGGCGAGAACTTTGAACAAGTGCGTTGCGTCGTCACCGCGAACCTTTTGTGGCTCAGTCATGGTGAAGGTCACGCCGTAGTTGGCGTAGCAGACTTTCGCAGTCTCAGCGCTGTCTTTGGACTCCTGCTTGAAGTCGTTTGACGGCACGCCGAGTATTTCCAGCCCTTGCCCCTTGTAGTGCTGATTGAGCGCCTCAAGGCCCTCGAACTGCGGTGCGAAGCCGCAGAAACTGGCGGTGTTGACCACAACCAGCGGTTTATCGGCGTAACGCTGGCACAGGTCGATGGACTCCTTCGCCCGCAACTTCGGCAGCGAGCCCTGCAGCACCTCCGGACAATCAGCGGCCCAAGCCAGCCCGGACAACGTCATCAGCAACGCGGGAACAGCACACCAGCGCTTGAGCATCTCGAGCATCCTTGATAATTCGTCAAAAGCGACGTTACTCGCCCTCGCCGCTCACTAGCAAGCACCCATGCCCAACTGCATCAGCGCCAGCCCGCCCTGATGCCAACCCCACCACGACAACGCCAGCAACAAGGCGCAGACGGCGGCTACAGCGATCCGGGGCCAAAGGCTGTTCATGTCACACCCATTTGAGTTTGCAGGCGTGCCACCGGCCGCTCACGCACCGGCCAATTGAGGGCGGCGGCCAACAGGCTCAAGAGAATTGCCACTTGCCAGATCAAGTCATAACTCCCGGTTCGGTCATACACCACCCCGCCCAGCCAGCCGCCCAGGAATGAACCGAGCTGGTGAAACAGGAAAACAATCCCACCGAGCATGGACAGGTTTCGCACGCCGAACAAGGTCGCCACCGTACCGTTGGTCAACGGTACCGTCGACAGCCACAGAAAGCCCATGGCCATGCCGAACAGGTAGGCCGTGGTGGTGGTCACCGGCGCCCACAGGAACAACGCAATGACCACCGCCCGCAGCAAATACAAACCGGTGAGCAAACGCGGCTTGGACATGCGCCCGCCGAGCCACCCGGCGGTATAGGTGCCGAAAATGTTGAACAGGCCGATCAGCGCCAGCACCGTGGTGCCGACCGTGGCCGGTAGATGCTGGTCCACCAGATAGGCCGGCAAGTGCACGCCGATGAACACCACCTGGAATCCGCAGACAAAAAAGCCGAACGCCAGCAGCCAGAATCCGGAATGCGAGCAGGCTTCACGCAGTGCTTCACCAAGGGTTTGTTCGTGGCCCAGGACGGGCAACGGTTTGTCCTTGAGCATGCTCACCAGCGGTACGACCAGCGCCACCAGCAAGCCCAGCGCGAGCAACGCCGCAGACCAGCCAAGCCATCCGATCAACCCGAGCGTGCCGGGCAACATCGCGAACTGGCCGAAGGAGCCGGCAGCACTGGCGATCCCCATGCCCATGCTGCGCTTTTCCGGCGGTACTGCGCGGCCGACCACCCCCAGAATCACCGAGAACGACGTGCCGGACAGCCCGATACCGATCAGCAGGCCGGCGCTCAGGGACAGGGTCACTGCCGAATCGGAGAGCCCCATGCAAATCAGCCCCGCTGCGTACAGGACGCCACCGATCAGTACCACTTTCGCCGCGCCGAAGCGGTCGGCCAGCGCACCGGTGAATGGCTGGGCGAGGCCCCAGATCAGGTTCTGCAAGGCGATGGCAAAGGCAAAGACTTCACGCCCCCAGCCAAACTCGGCACTCATCGGCGCCAGAAACAGCCCGAAGCCATGTCGAACCCCCAGAGACAACGCAAGGATCAGCGCACTCCCCAACAGAACCCAACCGCACGTACGCCACATCGATGTCATTGTTGTTCTCCGGTAGCGGGTATATACCCGCTTATGTTCGGAAAAACCGGCGTCACGCCAGTTCGTCCAGCAGCTTCAATAAGGTTTCGCGCTTCTCGGCCCCCAGGCGATCGATCAAGCGCTGCTGTGCGGCCTCCCAGGCCGGCAAGGCAGCCTTGAGGCGCTCGGCCCCGGCCGCGGTCAGCAGGACGATGCGGTTGCGCATGTCCTCGCCCTCGACCAGTGTCACCAGGCCGTCACCCTCCAGCACCCGCAAATTGCGCCCCAAGGTGCTGCGATCCAGGCCCATGGCCTCGGCCAGGGTTGAAATGCTCGGCTGATCCAGACGCTGCAGATTGCACAGCAAAGAATACTGCGCAACGTTGATCCCGAAGCCGTCGAGAGCGCCGTCGTAATGCCTGCTGACGCCACGGGCGGCGCGACGCAGGTTGATGCATAAACATTGGGAATCGAGCATGGTGCGTGTATATACCCGCGAGTCGGTTAAATCAAGTGGCATAGGGTTTGTTCAGTGGTCTGGCGGTGTCTCGACGATCGCTATCGCGAGCAAGCTCGCTCCCACATTGGAATGCGATCAACTGTGGGAGCGAGCCTGCTCGCGATGAGGCCGGAACATTCAATACAACCCCATCAGAACAGTGCCAAGCCTACCAGCACTGCAACTTCCAGCAACTCCAGCATCGCCCCTGCCGTATCGCCCGTCGTTCCACCGAGCCGCCGCAGCATCACCTGCCGCAACCAGAAAAACCCGAGAACCGCCAACACCACCGCCAGCACACCACTCAAACCGGCAATCAACACACAAGCCAGTGCACTGACTGCCAACACCTGCCGGCCCGCAGAACGCGGAAGATGATCGGCCAAGGCCTGCCCCAGACCACCGGCACGCACATAGGGTGTGGTCAGGAACAAGCCGAGCAAGGCGCTGCGACCGATCAACGGCACGATGATCAAGGCCAGCGAATCCGGTTGCCCGATCAACGCCAGCAGCGCAGTGAACTTGAGCAGCAACACCAGCACCAGCGTCACCACGGCGATCGGTCCGCTGCGCGGGTCTTTCATGATGGTCAGCGTACGCTCACGGTCGCCAAAACCGCCGAGCCAGGCATCGGCGCTGTCCGCCAGGCCATCGAGATGCAACCCGCCGCTGAGCAGTACCCAAACACTCAGCAACAACGCCGCGTGCAGCAACGCCGGCGTGCCCTGCAACAGCCAGTTCACGGCCCACAAAATCACGCCAAAGAGCAATCCCACCAGCGGATAAAACAGCAGTGATCGCCCCAGCTCCCCAGGCTCAGGCATGCCAGGCAGGCGAATCGGCAGGCTGCTGAGAAATTGCAGGGCGATCCAGAATGGCAACATGGTCAGAGCACTTCCTTCAATAAACCATCGGACTCCATCGTCAGCGAAAACAGTGCGCCATGCCCGACCTCAACGTTGAGCAGTTGCTCTCGCGGCAGCCCGCGAGCGTGTGCCAGCAACAGGCGCATCACCCCGCCGTGGCTGATCAGCAGAATGCGTTCACCGGCACAGGTCGCGTGCAAACGCTCCAGCGCTGCCAGCACCCGTGTCGAAAAGTCTGCAACCGGCTCGCCCTGAGGCGGCGTGAACGAGTAAGGATCGGCCCAGAACAAGCCCAGCGCCTGCGCGTCGGTTTCCATCAACGCCGCCGCGCTTTGCCCTTCCCAGGCGCCGAAATGCAACTCTTGCAGGTCTTTATCCAATTGCACCGGTACACCCAGTTGTGCTCCGAGTTCCTCGGCAAACCGCGCACAACGCTGCAACGGCGAACTGACCAACCGATCCCATGGCCCCTGCCCGACCACGGCGGCGCGCATCTGCGCCCAGCCCGTGTCGGTCAAGGCATCATCAATGCTGCCGCGCAGGCCACCGCCGAATTCGGTTTCACCGTGACGCAACAGATCCACGCGCAGGGTCATGCCGGACGATCTGCCACGGCGGCTTCGGCGAAGGTCGCCATCTGCCCGTGCAGGTCGCACGCCAGACGCAACAGCGGCACAGCCAATGCAGCGCCACTGCCTTCGCCAAGCCGCAGACCAAGATCGAGCAAGGGTTGCGCATCCAGGGTTTCCAGCACATGACGGTGCCCCGGCTCGGCGCCGCGATGACCGAACAACAGCCACTGACGGCATTCAGGATTCAAGCGCACCGCGACCAGCGCAGCGACACTGCAAATGAAGCCGTCCACCAGCACCGCGACGCCTTCTTGAGCACAGGCAAGATAGGCACCGACCAGCGCGGCAATCTCGAAGCCCCCAAGGTTGAACAGGGTCTGCAAGGCATCGCCACGCTGTGCGCCATGCAATGCCAGGGCACGCTCGATCACCTGGGCCTTGTGGCTGACACCTTCGGCGTTGAGCCCGGTGCCAGGCCCGGTCAAATGGCCCACCGGGCAATCGAGCAAGGCACAGGCCAGGGCGCTGGCGGCGGTGGTGTTGCCAATGCCCATTTCGCCACCGATGAACAACTGCGCACCGCTGGCAATTGCTCGCTGCACGCTGTCACGACCGACCTGCAAAGCGAGTCGCCCCTGGGCTTCGGTCATGGCCGGACCCTGTACGAAATTGGCCGTGCCCGGGCCGACGTTCAGGTGACGCACACCCGGCAGGTTCAGCGACGGCGTCACCGTGCCAAGGTCCACCACCTCAAGGGAAGCGCCGAGTTGCCGCGCCAGCACGCTGATCGCCGCACCACCGCTGACGAAGTTGAGCAGCATCTGCCCGGTGACTTCCTGGGGATAGGCCGACACGCCCTCGGCGACGACGCCATGGTCGCCGGCAAATATCGCGATCCACACCTGTTCCAGACTCGGCTTGACCCGCCCCTGCAATCCCGCCAGTTGCACCGCCAGCGATTCCAGCTGACCGAGGGAACCGGCCGGCTTGGTCAGTTGCTGTTGCCGCGCCCGGGCCTGTTCGAGCGCTTGGGTATCGACCGGCCTGCACGGGTTCAGCCACCAGGATTGAGTCATAACGCAGTTCCTTTCAGAGTCAGGGGCAGGCCGGCGACGGTCAGGACGACACGCTGACAGCGCTCAGCCAGAGCTTGATGCAGCCAACCGGCTTCATCGACATAGCGGCGAGTCAATTCGCCCAGCGGCACGACACCCATTCCGGTCTCGTTGCTGACAAAAATGATTTCACCCGGCAACGATGCCAGGCAGTCCAGCAGGGCATCATGCTCGGCAGCCAGGCGCCCGGCATCGTCGAGCATCAGCAGGTTGGTCAGCCACAGGGTCAGGCAATCCACCAGCAGGCAGTGGTCGGCACGGGCGCTTTCACGCAGTACCCGGGCCAGTTCCAGCGGCTCTTCAATCAGTGCCCATTCGGCAGGACGACGGGCACGGTGATGGGCGACCCGCTCGCTCATTTCGCCATCCAGTGGCTGGCTGGTGGCGATGTAGGTCACGGTCAGGGCACTGTCGATGGCGAGTTTTTCAGCCAGGCGACTCTTGCCGGAGCGGGCGCCGCCGAGGATCAGTTGGAGCATTGCTTATTCCTTAAAATCTTCGGGGAGGCGACGGCCCTCATCGCGAGCAAGCTCGCTCCCACAATTGATCCAGGCTGAACATAAATTTTGAGTACACCTCGTAGCCTGTGGGAGCGAGCTTGCTCGCGATGGGGCCGCAACAGCCACCTCAGAACCCACAGAGCCGACGCAGCAGAGAAGTATCCAGATGCTTCTCCACCAGATCCGCCAGCCGCTCGATATCGCGCTCGCGCAAGGCGTGATAATCCACGTCCTCCACCTCCTGCAACCCGGCCCAGCGTAGCAGCGCGCTGCACGCCGCCGGCGACTCGAACAGCCCGTGCAGGTAGGTGCCGAAAATCTGCCCGTCCGCACTTTGCGCGCCATCGCAGCGACCGTCATCCAGTTGCACGGCAGCGTTTTCCAGGGCGGCTCCGGTGGTCACGCCTGCGTGGATTTCATAACCCGATACCGGCGCATCTTCCAGCGCCAGGCGACCGCGCACATTGCGCAGCTGTTTCTCTTGTTCGAGCCGGGTCTGGAACGCCAGCAACCCCAAACCGGCACTGGAGCCCGGCGCGCCCTCCAGGCCCAACGGGTCATGCACCTGCTCACCGAGCATCTGCAGGCCACCACAGATCCCCAGCAGTTTTCCGCCGTAACGCAGATGCCGGGCAATCGCGGTTTCCCAGCCGTTGGCCCGCAGGTACGCGAGGTCGCTGCGGACACTTTTCGAACCCGGAAGAATGATCAGGTCGGCGGGCGGAACCGCCTGGCCGGGCCCGATGAATTGCAGGTCCACTTGCGGATGCAGGCGCAGCGGATCGAAATCGGTGTGATTGCTGATGCGCGGCAGCACCGGCACCACGACTTTCAGCACCTGCTCGGCTTTATCGGTCTGGCGTTGATCGATGCCGTCCTCGGCCTCCAGGTGCAGATCCATCACGTACGGCAGCACGCCGATCACCGGTTTGCCGGTGCGTTCTTCAAGCCAGTCGAGACCGGGTTGCAGCAATGCGATGTCACCGCGAAATCGATTGATGATGAAGCCTTTGACCCGCGCCTGCTCGCTCGGCGACAGCAGTTCAAGGGTACCCACCAGATGGGCGAACACTCCGCCGCGATTGATATCGGCAATCAGCAACACCGGACAATCCACCGCTTCGGCGAAGCCCATGTTGGCGATGTCGCCGGCACGTAAATTGATTTCCGCCGGCGAGCCTGCGCCTTCGACCATCACCAGCGGATAGGCCGCGCTCAAGCGCTCGTGGGAGGCCAGCACCGCCTGCATGGCGATGCTTTTGTAGTCGTGATAGGCGACCGCGTTCATGGTCGTGACGGCGCGGCCATGGATGATCACCTGGGCACCGGTGTCACTGTTGGGCTTGAGCAATACCGGATTCATGTCGGTGTGCGGTTCGAGGTGCGCGGCCTGGGCCTGAACCGCCTGGGCACGGCCAATCTCGCCGCCGTCGGCGGTCACCGCACTGTTGAGTGCCATGTTCTGCGGCTTGAACGGCACTACCCTGACGCCCTGACGCGTGGCCCAACGGCACAATGCAGTCACCAGCGTGCTTTTACCGGCATCCGACGTGGTGCCCTGCACCATCAGCGTGGTCATTGCTTTTCCTTGGCGAAATCTTTGAATGCCTGCGCCAGTCGCACCCAGGCGGCTTCGTCACCGGGCAGGCCGAATCGCAGGCTGCTGTTGTGCGTGAACAACCGCAGGAGAATGCCGCGCCGGGCCATGAACTCATGCAGTGCTTCGGCGCGCTCGGTGATCAGCCACTGGAACAGCGCACAGCCACCCTGGGGCTCGAAGCCATGTTGCTGCAGCAAAGACGCCAGGCGCTCACTGGCCTCTTCGGTGCGCAGCCGTTGCCGCGTTTGCCCCTCGGTATCGCGCAGGCAGGCCTGCCCCACTACCCGGGTTGCCCCGCTCACGGCCCAGGGCCCCACTTGTTCTGCCAGCAACTTGAGCAACTTGCGCTCGGCCAGCACAAACCCCAGGCGCACGCCGGCCAGGCCGAAAAACTTGCCGAAGGAGCGCAAGACGATCAGCCCGACTTGATGGGCAAACGGCGCCAGGCTCAGTTGCGGCGTGTTATCCATGAACGCTTCGTCCACCACCAGCCAGCCACCGCGCTGGGCCAGTCGCGTGTGCCAGTCGAGCAGGCGACTGGGGGTGAGGCTCAGGCCCGTGGGGTTATTCGGATTGACCACCACCAGCACGTCGATGTTGTCGATAAAGAAGTCGACTTCCTGCTCCAGCACTTCCCGCACGATGTAGCCGTTGCGACGCCACGCTTCGGCGTGCTCGGCGTAGCACGGCGACAACACACCCACCTTGCCCGCCCGCCGCAATCGCGGCAGCAGCTGGATCGCCATTTGCGAACCGGCCACCGGCAATGCCTGCAAGGTGCCGTAGTAATCACAGGCGGCCTGTTCCAGACCATCGTCCGCCTCCGGCAAACGGGCCCAGGCCCGCAGCGGAATATCCGGCACCGGGAACGGCCAGGGCGCCAGGCCCGTCGACAAGTCCAGCCAGTCGGCTTCATCTATGCCGTATTCGAGCGCCGCCCTGCGTAGTCGTCCACCGTGCTCAAGCATAAAATTCGGCCCCCAGGCAGAGAATCAGCAACCATAACCATACCCCGCGCTGGACCAGTTGCCAGCCCTGGTCAATGGAGTCGGCGTCCGCGGGCACGCCTTCGCCCAGTTGCGGACGCTGGTGCAGTTCGCCGTGATAAATCGCCGCCCCGCCCAATTCGACGCCAAGGGCACCCGCCCCAGCCGCCATCACCGGGCCGGCGTTCGGACTGTCCCAGGTCGGGCCCTGGGTGCGCCAGCATTTCAACGCCAGCCGGGTTTTGCCCAGCAGCGCATAAGTCAGTGCCACCAGACGCGCAGGAATGTAATTGAGCACGTCGTCGATCTTCGCCGCCGCCCAGCCGAACCGTTCGAAGCGCTCATTGCGATAGCCCCACATCGCATCCAGCGTATTGCTCAGGCGATAGAGCACCACGCCCGGCGCACCGGCCACGGCAAACCAGAACAACGCGGCGAACACCGCGTCGCTGCCGTTTTCCAGCACCGACTCGGTGGCGGCACGGGCGACTTCGGTTTTATCCAGGTCACTGGTTTTACGGCTGACCAGATAACTCACACGCTTGCGCGCTTCATCCAGATCATCGCCGCGCAAGGCCTTGGCCACCGGCGTGACGTGCTCACCGAGGCTGCGCATGCCGAGGGCGCAATAGAGCGCGAGAATCTCGACGATCCAGCCAACGTAAGGCGCCCAGGAGAATGCCGTGACCAACAGCACCAGCGGCAGCACGGCGATCACCCACGCAGTGACGCCATGGCTGCGCCAGCCGCGACCGCCGCCGTTGAAACGTTGCTCGATGCGATCGGCAAAACGGCCGAACGCCACCAGCGGATGCCAGCGTTTGGGTTCACCCAGCAGCGCATCCAGCGCAACCGCGGCGACACTCAACAACGCCACACTCATTGACTCACTCCCCAATAGTTCTCATACAGCAATTCATGCAGCGGACGCGCCTGCGCCCAGCCTTCGAGCACCAGCATCGGCGCCGGGTAGAACGCCTTTACCGGCCCCAGGCACAGCACCGCCAGCGGTTTGGCTCCCGGCGGCAGCCTCAGCAGGTCCGCCAGTGCCTGGGGTTCGAACAGCGACACCCAGCCCATGCCCAACCCTTCGGCGCGGGACGCGAGCCACAGGTTCTGGATGGCACAGGACAGCGAGGCCATGTCCATTTCCGGCAAGGTGCGGCGGCCGAAGATATGCTGCTCGCGGTCGTCCATCAGTGCGGCGACCAGCACTTCGGCGCAATCGTTGATGCCTTCCACCTTGAGCTTCATGAACTCGTCGCTGCGCTCGCCGAGGGCTTCGGCGGTGCGGATGCGCTCTTCCTCCACCAGGGCCTGGATTTGCCCGCGCAAGGCGCGATCACTGATGCGGATGAAGCGCCAGGGCTGCATCAGGCCGACGCTGGGTGCCTGATGTGCGGCTTCGAGCAGGCGCTGGAGTAATTCGGGCTCGACCGTGCCGCCACTGAAGTGGCGCATGTCGCGGCGCTCGCCGATGGCGCGGTAGACCGCTGTGCGTTCGGCTTCGGTGAATGCGTTGTCGGTCATGGCCTCTTCGCGGGCAAGCCCGCTCCCACATTTAAAAGTGAGTTGCCTGAAGAAACGCAATCCCCTGTGGGAGCGGCGGTGCGGCGATCCGACTTGCTCGCGAAGACGGCTTCAAGGTCCGGCGCAAACAGCGCGGCAATCGCCGAGGGATTGGACGGAAAATAAAAGTGCACGTAAGAGGCAGTCATCCGCCCTTCACGGTAAACCGCTTCCGCGCCGCGCCCGCCATTCGGGCTCACGCCTCGGGCAATCGGCGCCAGCTCAGTGCTGGTCAGCGAATGGTGATAGGTGTGCCCGCGCAGCGAACCTTCCGGCAGTTCCACCGCTTGCAACGCCAGCGCGGCCAGACGCTTTTGCATGACCGCATCACCGGCCAGCAAGCCCGCCAGTTCGGCGCGAGTGCCCTCGACATCGGTCAGGGAGTCGAGCAGATACAGCATGCCGCCACACTCGGCGAGCAAGGGTTTGCCCGCCCGGTGGTGGGCGCGGATCGCCTCGAGCATCGCCGTGTTTTGCGCCAACGCGACATGGTGCAATTCCGGGTAACCGCCCGGCAGATACAGGCTGTCCGCCTCCGGCAATTGGCGGTCGCGGATCGGCGAGAAGAACGACAGCTCGGCGCCCATCGCCCGCAGTAAATCCAGGCTCGCACCGTAGGTGAACGCAAAGGCTTCATCACGGGCCACAGCAATGCGCACACCGGCCAGCAGCGGCTCGGCAGCAATGGCATCTGGTGCAGCGAACTCGACTGCCGGTGGCAGCGCGACCTCGCAACTGTTGGCCAGGGCATCGGCTGCCGCATCGAGGCGCAGGTCGAGATCGTTCAGTTCACTGGCTTGAACCAGCCCCAGGTGTCGGCTCGGCAGTTCAATCCCGGTTTCCCGGGACAGCGCGCCGTACCAGCGCAACCCTTCAGTCAGGCTGCCCTCGAGCAATTGCGCGTGGCGCAGCGTGCCGACGCGGTTGGCC
Organism: Pseudomonas sp. GM33; assembly: GCF_000282295.1. NCBI lineage: Bacteria > Pseudomonadati > Pseudomonadota > Gammaproteobacteria > Pseudomonadales > Pseudomonadaceae > Pseudomonas > Pseudomonas sp. GM33. The sequence goes on along the minus strand of NZ_AKJO01000123.1, from coordinate 35,905 downwards.
AGCACGCCGGCGAACGGCAGGTCCGGCTGATAACGCGCCAGCCCCAGGGCCAGTGCGCCGAAGGTCTGGGCCATGGCGGTGCCGTCGATCACACCCAGCACCGGCACACCGAAATGCCGCGCCAGATCGGCGCTCGACGGTGTACCGTCGAACAGCCCCATGACGCCTTCGATCAGGATCAGGTCGGCTTCAGCGGCGGCCTCCCACAGCAACCGGCGACTCTCCTGCTCGCCGACCATCCACATGTCCAGTTGATACACCGGTGCACCGCTGGCGCGTTCGAGGATCATCGGATCGAGAAAGTCGGGGCCGCACTTGAACACGCGAACCTTGCGCCCCTGATTGCGATGCAATCGGGCCAGCGCCGCGGTGACGGTGGTCTTGCCCTGGCCGGAGGCCGGCGCGGCAATCAGTACCGCCGGGCAATGACGAGGCTGGCTCACAGCTCGACGCCTTTCTGCGCTTTGATCCCGGCCTGAAAGGCGTGTTTGATCATGCCCATTTCGGTGACCGTGTCGGCCATCTCGATCATTTCCGGCTTGGCGGCACGCCCGGTGACCACCACGTGTTGCATCGGCGGTCGGGCCTGCAAATCGCTGAGCACCTGATCGAGATCGAGGTAGCCGTGCTTGAGGGCGATGTTCAGCTCATCCAGTACCACCAGGCCGATGGACGGATCGCGCAGCAGTTCCCGGGACACCGCCCACGCCGCTTCGGCGGCAGCGATGTCGCGCTGACGGTCCTGGGTTTCCCAGGTAAACCCTTCGCCCATCACATGAAAACGCACCTGCTCGGGAAAGCGCCGGAAGAACAGCTCTTCGCCGGTACTGTTGCGGCCCTTGATGAACTGCACCACACCGCATTGCATGCCGTGCCCCAGGGCGCGAGCGAGCATGCCGAAGGCCGAACTGCTCTTGCCCTTGCCGTTGCCGGTCAGCACCAGCAACAGACCACACTCGTTCGGGGAATTGGCGATGCGCTCGTCGATCACGGCTTTTTTGCGCTGCATGCGCGCCAGGTGGCGTTCGTCACGATCGGGGGTATCAGTCATGGGGGAGCTCTCCGTTGAGGCAGGAATAACGGCGGGCAGGCACAGCAATAGAAGGCAACAAGCCTGGCATCGCCCACCGTGATGCCGCTGGATGAATCAGGCCGGTCTCCGGGCTCATGAGTGGCGCGAAGCCAGACTGCGCGCCTTCCCGCATCGAATCGACACAGTGGCATCAGGCACAGTTTTCACTCATTTACCGTTGCGGGGGCAGCGCCGGAATTGCGGCTCTTCGACCAATAGAAGAACACGCTCACCGGCTTCCCTGTTTCACTCTGTCGACCCAAGTCACAGAGCACCTGAAACAAGCCGCGAAGGTTAGAGGGTTGGGGGGGGAGCGTCAATTAAAGCCGGGAGGCCATCCGCCGAATAACTGTCGTCAAGCAAAAAACTGACGTCAATCTTGTGCCTCGCACCCAGCAGTGATATCAAAGAGCCACAACCTCACAACACAATAACAAGGGTGAGCCCATGCAAGGCATGATCATCAGCAATCCAAAGCTGGAATTCCTGCGCCCTGTGCTCGAGCGCTGGTTCGAATGCATCGACCGCTACAACGCCGTCCGCGGTGATGGCGACCCCCCCTACTGGCACGACGAAAAAGCCAATCTCGGGCTGCTGTCGGCCGCCGCCTGGATGGCCGAGATGGTCACACTGCAACAGACGCCTACCCGCAAGCAGACCGAAGAAGGCGAACGCAACAGCCGCGCCGACCTGTTCCTCGCCTCGCCAGAAACCCGTGCCTACATCCAGACCAGCCAGCGCTGGCCACGGGTCAACAGCCTCAATCTGAGCCAGGCGCTGCTCGACATCGCCAGCGATGCGAAGCGCCTGAGCCACGCCAGCGACCTGAAACTCGGCTGCCTGTTCGTCGCCCCGCAAAAAGCCCAGCAAGGCGCGACACCGGAAGAACTGCAGGACATGGTCGACGATCTGCAAAAGGAACACACCTGCGCGGTCGCCTGGTATTTCCCTTATGCCTACCGCAAGTTGCGCAATGAAGCCGGTAACTATCACCCCGGCATTGCGGTGCTGTTCAAGGAAGCACGCGGCTAGAGGTTGAACCATTGGACGACGACGCGTCTCTATGATTAGAACAAGGCATTCATAGGGAACACCCGTATGCGCACGCCCCCGCTCGTTCTCGTTATCGCGATCTGCGGAGGGCTCGCCGGTTGCAGTGAGACCGCCGGCCTGCAAGTCTCCGACGGCACCGGCCCCTCTCCTCAACTGCCGCCCCCCAACAAAACCCTGCTCCCGACTGTGAACATCGCCCCGGCCATCGGCTGGCCCCAGGGCGCGAAACCCGTCGCCGCCGCGGGCACTCAAGTGGCCGCTTTTGCCGAAGACCTGGATCACCCCCGCTGGCTTTATGTGCTGCCCAACGGCGATGTACTGGTGGCGGAAACCAACGCGCCACCCAAACCCGAAGACGGCAAAGGCATTCGCGGCTGGGTCATGAAACAAGTCATGGGACGCGCCGGGGCCCGGGTGCCCAGTGCGAACCGCATCACCTTGCTGCGTGACAAGAACCACGATGGCGTCGCGGAAACCCGCACGGTGTTTCTGCAAAACCTCAACTCGCCCTTTGGCATGACGCTGGTCGGCAATGACCTGTATGTGGCCGACACGGACAGCCTGCTGCGATTCCATTATGAAAACGGCGATACGTCGATCAAATCGCCGCCGGTCAAAGTGGTCGACTTGCCGGGTGGGCCGCTGAACCACCACTGGACCAAAAACGTCATCGCCAGCAAGGACGGCCGCAAGCTCTACGTCACCGTGGGCTCCAACAGCAACGTCGCGGAAAACGGCATGGACAAGGAAGAAGGTCGCGCAGCGATCTGGGAAGTGGACCGTGCCACCGGCCAGCACCGGATCTTCGCCGCCGGCCTGCGCAACCCCAACGGCATGGCCTGGGAGCCGCGCAGTGGCGCGCTGTGGACCGCGGTCAACGAGCGGGATGAAATCGGCAGCGACCTGGTCCCGGACTACATCACCTCGGTCAAGGACGGCGCATTCTATGGCTGGCCGTACAGCTACTACGGCCAGCATGTCGATATTCGCGTCGAGCCGCAAAACCCCGACCTGGTGGCCAAGGCCATCGCTCCGGACTATGCCGTCGGCCCGCACACGGCATCGCTGGGCCTGGCCTTCGCTGAAAACAGCAAGCTGCCGCCGCCCTTCACCCAAGGGGCCTTCATCGGGCAGCACGGCTCCTGGAACCGCAACCCCCACAGTGGCTACAAAGTGATTTTCGTGCCGTTCAGCGCAGGCAAACCTGCGGGACAACCGATTGAAGTGCTCAGCGGCTTTCTCAACGAAAAGGAAGAAGCCATGGGCCGCCCAGTGGGCGTGGTGATCGACCGGCAGGGCGATCTGCTGGTGGCCGATGATGTGGGGAACAAGGTGTGGCGGGTGTCGGCAGTGAAATAAATACCAACTGCCAACACATTCCCCTGTGGGAGCGGGCTTGCTCGCGAAGGCAGGCTGTCAGTCGACTGATGTTTTGACTGATACACCGCCTTCGCGAGCAAGCCCGCTCCCACAGGGTTCAGGGTTCTAGCGTTTGCGACAGAGTGTGAGCCCGTCACCCAACGGCAACAACGACAGATCCACCCGCACATCATCCTTCAACGCCAGGTTGAGCGCCTGGATCGCCCGGGTGTCCGCGCTCTCGGGGCTGGTCTCAAGCACACGCCCGCTCCACAGGGTGTTGTCGAACACCGCCAGCCCACCGACCCGCAGCAAACGCAGGGCATGCTCCAGATAACTCGGGTAGTTGGCCTTGTCGGCATCGATGAACACCAGGTCGAACTGCCCGCCCTGACCTTGCCGCTCAAGCTCGGCGAGGGTTTCCAGTGCGGGTGCCAGGCGCAGGTCGATCCGCCCGGCGAGCCCCGCTTCCTGCCAGTAGCGCCGTGCGATGGCGTTGTAGTCGCCGGGGATGTCACAGCACATCAGCAAACCGTCAGCCGGTAATGCAGCCGCCATGCACAGCGCGCTGTATCCGGTGAACGTACCGACTTCGAGCAAGCGTCTGGCGCCGGTCAGCTTCACCAGCAAGGCAAGAAACTGTCCCTGCTCCGGCGCCACCTGCCAGCGCGCCATCGGCAGCGCCTGGGTCTCATCGCGCAAGCGCTTGAGCAATGGTGTTTCGCGCAGGGAAACATCGAGCAGGTATTGATACAGGTTGTCGTCGAGATTGAGCGTGCGAGCAGTCATGAGCAGAAGCTCCGGACGTTACGGGTTGCGCGCCAGATGTTCAGGCTGCAGAACACGCTTGGCGCTCAGGTAAGCCTTTTGCCAATAGGCCTTGGACAGACTGTCGAGCTTCACGGTGCCGCCGGTGGCCGGTGCATGGACAAAACGCCCTTCTCCCACGTAGATCCCGGCATGACTGACCTGGGAACCGCCATTGGTGGCAAAGAAAAGCAGGTCACCGGTTTGCAGGCCTTCCTTGCCGACATTCGCCGCTTGCATGGAGATCATCTCGCGCGTGGTGCGCGGCAAGGCAATGCCGGCGACATCGCGATACACATAGGCGATCAGGCCGCTGCAATCAAATCCGGAATCCGGCGTATTGCCACCCCAGCGATAAGGCGTACCCACCAGGCCGAGCGCACGAAACAGCACGTCTTCCGCTTCGGGCGAAAAAGCTTGCGGGGAACCAAATACGATGGGCGCGCGCACCACCGGTGCGGGAGGCGGTGTGCGGCTGGCGCAGGCACTGAGCAGCGTGGCGAAGAACATGATTGCGAGGCGGGCCGACGTCGTCATAAGCAGAACACCCTGATCTGGCTGCGGCTTTTTCTGCGGGGAGCGCAGAAAAGAAAACCGCCTGCGTAGTACGCAGGCGGTTTGCCATCATTTGTAGATCAAGATTCTAGCGGCTACACGACAAACTTCAAGTAAGACTTTAAGTTCGCCTTACAAAATGTCCGCTTATTTACGTGCAGTGACGATTGGCGACGCGCTAGGTGCCATCGCCAGGGCGCGCTTGGCCTCGATGAAGGTCTTGCTCCAGTAGCTGTCGCCCAGGCTATCGATGCGCACACCACCGCTGCGGCGGCTGCTGGAGTGGATGAACTGGTTGTCACCCAGGTAGATCCCGGCGTGACTGACGCGACCACGACGACCGTTGGTTGCGAAGAACAGCAGATCGCCCGGCTCAAGCTTGCTGCGCGAGACCAGCGGAGCGTCCACGTTGATCATTTCGCGGGTGGAGCGTGGCAGGTTCATGCCCGCTTCTTCGCGGAACAGGTAACCGATGAAACCGCTGCAATCGAAGCCGGCTTCAGAAGTGCCGCCGAAACGGTAACGGGTACCGATCAGGGACATGCCGCGTTCGAGGATGCTGTCGGCCAGGACCGGAAGCTGGTAGGACTTGCCGCCAGCGAAGTCTGCGAGTTCTTTTTCAGTGGCCAGTTCTTCCTGAAAGAGGGCGGAAGACTGGGCAGTGGCCGAGTTTTGAACCTGCTGTTGCGGCGCTTGCTGGGCCACTGGAGTGTGGGCAGCGCAACCGAACAACAGGGTGACGAGTGCGAGAGGCACGAGGGGTGCGAAGCGATTTAGCATGGGCACGACCGTGGCTGAAGTTGTAAAGAAGTCGAGACTATGCCCGCTATCGACCTCATTTGCAAATTCAATCAATCTTTTTGTGACTTATTGGTTTCTCGTTTACATCTAAGCGCTTAAGCCCATTTTAATCATGCACGCGGCCTGCAACCTTGCAGGAAAGCGCAATTTCTGGCGCCTGAAATATGCCGAAACGGCTGTAAGCCCCAGTTTCAGAGGGTCTACCAGCCGAGGGTTTCTTTCAAAAACGGGATTGTCAGCTTGCGCTGAGCCTGGAGGGAGGCCTGATCGAGACGCTCAAGCAGCTCGAACAGCGCGCTCATGCTGCGGGTACCGCGAGTCAGGATGAAATGCCCGACCTCATCGGTCAGGTGCAGTCCGCGACGGGACGCGCGCAATTGCAGGGCACGCAATTTGTCCTCGTCGGACAATGGGCGCATCTGGAAGATCAAGGCCAGGGTCAGGCGAGACTTGAGGTCTGCCAGCTTCACCGGCAACTCGCGCGGTGATGTCGACGCGGCAATCAGCAGGCGCCGGCCGCTGTCGCGCAGGCGATTGAACAGATGGAACAGCGCTTCTTCCCAGTCCGCCTTGCCGGCAACCGCCTGCAAGTCATCGAGACAGACCAGTTCGTACTGCTCAAGGTTATCGAGAATCTCGATCCCGCGATCGAGCAACTCAGCCAGCGGCAGATACACCGCAGGCTCTCCCAATTGCTCGAAGCGCAGGCAGGCAGCCTGCAACAGGTGCGTACGCCCTACCCCATCCTTGCCCCAAAGGTAGATCAGGCTTTCGGTCCAGCCGGCGTCGGCTTCGCATAGCCGCTCGACATAGCCGAGTGCAGCGGCATTGGCGCCTGGGTAGTAGTTGATAAAGGTGGCGTCGTCACGCAGACGCACACCTAGGGGCAACTGAATCGGTTTCATGCTGACTGAACAGTTCCAAAGGAACCGTTAGTGGCCTCTGTGTAAAGTTTGCGAAGTTTATACCCGTGAAGCGGGCCGCACAATGCGATAGACCACAAGCAAAATCAAAGGTTTGCGTTAACGCACCGGTTTTATGACAGTTTCTTTGGCGGTGCATGTGACAGTCGCGCTGTGTAATCAGGCGGACCCGGCACGAACCCGAGGCAGCCCGCCATCGCCCATCGACACCTTTTACAGCTGCTGTTCGTCAACGCCCCCGTAGATATCGGAATCCTTATACAAATCTTGCACATGGCGAACCAGCACCATGATCACCGCGGCGACCGGCAATGCCAGCAGCACACCGGTAAAGCCAAACAGCTCCCCCCCGGCCAGGATCGAAAAAATCACCGCCACCGGGTGCAGACCAATCCGGTCACCGACCAGCAGCGGCGTCAGCACCATACCCTCCAGCGCTTGGCCGACCATGAACACCGCGACAATGCCGAGCATCGGGTATAGATCGCCACCGAACTGGAACAGCCCTGCAATCAGCGCCGCACCGATGCCGATGATAAACCCCATGTACGGCACGATCGCCGCCAGACCGGCAATCAGGCCAATCAGCAAGCCCAGCTCCAGCCCGACCAGCATCAGGCCTGCCGCGTAGATCACCCCCAGGGCCACCATGACCAGCAACTGGCCCCGAATGAACGCACCGAGTACTTCATGGCATTCACCCGCCAGCGACACCGCGCGCTCCTCACGATCACGGGGCAGCAGGTTGCGGACCTTGGCCATCATCAGGTCCCAATCGCGCAACAGGTAGAAGCTCACCACCGGGATCAGCACCAGATTCGCCAACCAGCCAATCAACGCCAACCCCGAGGCCGTCGCATGACTCAGTACCACACCGACAACATCAGAGGTCTGACTCATATGCTCGCCGATGGCGGCCTTGAGCCTGTCGAACTTCCAGAAGCCCTCCGACAGACCGAATTTCGATTGCGCCCAGGGCAATGCCGTGTGCTGCAGCCAGTCGAGCATCTGCGGGGCCAGCTCATACAAGCGAAACAGCTGCCGGGCGAGCAACGGCACCAGGACCAACAGCAGCGCGGTCAGGATCAATGTAAACAGGGCAAATACCGCCACTACACCCCAGGTGCGAGACAGCCCCGCCTTCTCCAGTCGATCCACCAGCGGGTCGAACAGATAGGCCAACAGCAGGGCCACCAGGAACGGCGTCAGGATCGGATGCAACAACCAGACAAAAACACAAAGCAGGACCACCCCACCGAGCCAGAACCAACGCCGCGTATCGGCCATGAACCACTCCATTGCTTCTATATAAAGAGAGAAAAACTACCAGCGAAACCGCAGTTGCGGTGTCACCGCTGGCGCAGGCGCCTGGGCTGGCACCGCACCACCGGCGGCCGGTTGAACCGGCACTGCCGGAGTCGGTGCCTGAGCCGCCGGCGCTTCCTGCAACCGAGCCAGCGACAATTGCGCACGCAACTGCTCGGCGCTGCCATTGACCCGGTAGACGATCCGGTCGCCGTCGACGCTTTGCACGCGCCCGCCAAATGGCTCCAGCAAGCGCCCAAGGGACGCGTAGTGCTCAAGATTCATGCCTTGCACTTCCAGCAATTGCGCGCTCGAAGCACCGGGCTTGGCGACAAACCGCGGCGCCAGGCGCTCATTGACCGCCAGCATCACCGCATCGGCCACGGCGGCCTGATCGGCGCCCTGCACGCTGCCTGCCTCTTTTTTATCCCCCAGCCACAATTGCCACTTGGCTTGCCACTGCCCGCCCTCCTCTTTGGCGTGCACCGCGAGCAGGGCGTCGGCGTTGTAGCGTTCCGATGCCGCAAGCAAAGGGCCGGAATCTGCGCCTTCCAGATTCGGCGCGGTGGCGACGATCTGTTCGTTCAGGTCCGCCAATGGCAAGCGCAATGGCAAGCCCCGGTGCTGGGCAGCCCGACGCAGCGGCGCCGCACTGGCCTGGCCGTCGCCCACCAGGCTTGAACCCTCGGTGGAATCGTTGAGCCACCAGCCGAGGATCGACGGCCGATTGGCCCCCCACATGGCCAGGCCGGCGCGGCGCAGGGCCTGCTCGGTGGTACCCGGGTCGAAATCGACTTTCAGGACTTCCGGCGGACCGGCTTCAAAGCCGTATTGGCTGATGATCTGTTGCGGATCTTTGCGAATCGCCGCCAGCCCCGGATTTTGAGCGGCCTTGGGGTCACCGGTCAGGCGCAACACCAAAGTGTCCAATGCTCGTTGAGTCGCCTGGTCACGCTCCTCGGGCGACTGGCCATTCACCGGCTCACGTACCTGATAAAGGCCTTTGACGGTTTCGGCATGACTGATCAGGCTGACCACTGACAAACAACTCACAAGCAAGAATTTACAAAAACGCATGGAAGATTCCTGACGACAAGAGCGGCTGGAACAGACCGCATGAAGACGATCGAGCAAGGCTGTGACCATTGCCCGACGCAAAACATTCACACGTTCCGGGTAAGTTTTCGCACTGTCATAACGATAGACGGTTAATCGCGACACCTTATACAGCCATGCAGGATGCCATCGACACCGCGCATCAACGTTTTTTTTAACGGATATGGCCCTGCTGTCGGCCTGAGGATGGCCGCTGCGGCTCAAGCCTGATAAAATCGCGCGCCTTCGCAGACCGGCAACAGCCGGGCACTTTCGAAATTCGCGTGAGGCAATCGCCTTCGTCGATTTCGGCGGCCCCGCTGGACTCGGTCGTTACCCCTGAATCCCCCCTAAAGGCCTGGATCATGAGCAAGCAACCCTCCCTGAGCTACAAGGACGCCGGTGTAGACATCGACGCCGGTGAAGCATTGGTCGAACGCATCAAGAGCGTCGCCAAGCGCACTGCGCGCCCGGAAGTCATGGGCGGCCTGGGCGGTTTCGGCGCCCTCTGCGAAATCCCGGCCGGCTACAAACAGCCTGTGCTGGTTTCCGGTACTGACGGCGTCGGCACCAAGCTGCGCCTGGCATTGAACCTGAACAAGCACGACAGCATCGGCATCGACCTGGTTGCCATGTGCGTCAACGACCTGGTGGTGTGCGGCGCCGAGCCACTGTTCTTCCTCGACTACTACGCCACCGGCAAACTGAACGTCGACACCGCTGCCCAGGTTGTTACCGGCATCGGCGCTGGCTGCGAACTGTCGGGCTGCTCGCTGGTGGGCGGTGAAACCGCTGAAATGCCGGGCATGTACGAAGGCGAAGACTACGACCTGGCAGGCTTCTGCGTCGGCGTCGTGGAAAAATCCGAAATCATCGACGGCTCCAAGGTTGCTGCCGGCGACGCCCTGCTCGCCCTGCCATCTTCCGGCCCGCACTCCAACGGCTACTCGCTGATCCGCAAGATCATCGAAGTGTCCGGCGCCGACATCGAAAACACCCAGCTCGACGGCAAGCCGCTGACCGACCTGCTGATGGCCCCGACCCGCATCTATGTGAAGCCGCTGCTCAAGCTGATCAAGGAAACCGGCGCGGTCAAAGCCATGGCCCACATCACCGGTGGCGGCCTGCTGGACAACATCCCGCGCGTTCTGCCAAAAGGCGCGCAGGCTGTGGTTGACGTGGCCAGCTGGACCCGTCCGGCCGTGTTCGACTGGTTGCAAGAGAAAGGCAACGTCGACGAGAACGAAATGCACCGCGTGCTGAACTGCGGCGTGGGCATGGTCATCTGCGTGGCTCAGGAGCACGTTGAAGCCGCCCTGAACGTTCTGCGCGAAGCGGGCGAGCAGCCTTGGGTCATCGGCCAGATCTCCACCGCTGCCGAAGGCGCGGCTCAGGTAGAACTGAAGAACCTCAAGGCTCATTGATGTCTCAGACCTGTGATGTGGTGGTGCTGTTGTCCGGCACCGGCAGTAACTTGCAGGCCCTGATCGACAGCACGCGGACCGGCGACAGCCCGGTCCGCATCGCTGCGGTGATTTCCAACCGCGCCGACGCCTACGGCCTGCAACGCGCCAGGGACGCGGGTATCGACACCCGCACCCTGGATCACAAGGCTTTCGAAGGTCGCGAGGCCTTCGATGCCGCGCTGATCGAACTGATCGACGCCTTCAACCCCAAACTCGTGGTACTGGCCGGATTCATGCGCATTCTCAGCGCGGGTTTCGTGCGCCACTATCAGGGTCGCCTGCTCAATATCCATCCCTCGCTGCTACCCAAATACAAAGGGTTACACACTCATCAGCGCGCGCTGGAGGCCGGCGACGCCGAGCACGGCTGCTCCGTGCACTTCGTCACCGAGGAACTCGATGGCGGACCACTGGTCGTACAAGCTGTAATACCGGTAGAGTTACAGGATTCGCCGCAGAGTCTGGCGCAGCGGGTCCATGTTCAGGAACACCTGATCTACCCGATGGCCGTACGCTGGTTTGCCGAAGGTCGTCTGGCCCTCGGCGAGCAAGGTGCTTTACTGGATGGACAGCTACTCGCGGCCAGCGGCCACTTGATTCGAAACTAGGAGATTTTATGCGTCGCGCCCTGCTCTTCGCTTGCGCTCTGCTCGCTTTGCCCTTCGCTCAGGCGGCAGAACTTCAACCCTTCTCCGCCAGCTACACCGCCGACTGGAAACAGCTCCCCATGAGCGGCACTGCCGAGCGCAGCCTCGAAAAAACCAGCGACGGCAAATGGAAACTGAGTTTCAAGGCATCAATGATGATCGCCAGCCTGTCCGAGGAAAGCACCCTGACCCTGGACAAGGACACGCTGCTTCCGGAGTCGTACCACTTTGAACGTGGCGGCCTGGGCAAGGCCAAGAAATCGGATCTGGATTTCGACTGGAACACCAAGATGATCACCGGCACCGATCGCGGTGACGCCGTCAAGCTCCCCCTCAACCGCGGCATGGTCGACAAGTCCACCTACCAGCTGGCACTGCAACATGATGTCGCTGCCGGCAAGAAGACCATGAGCTATCAAGTGGTCGATGGCGGTGAAGTCGACACCTATGACTTCCGCGTGCTGGGCTCGGAAAAAGTCGACACCAAGGCCGGCCAGATCGATGCGATCAAGGTTGAGCGCGTACGCGACCCGACGCAGAGCAAACGCATCACCGTGATGTGGTTCGCCAAGGACTGGGATTACCTGCTGGTCCGCCTGCAACAGGTCGAAAACGACGGCAAGGAGTACAACATCATGCTCCTGGACGGCAAGGTCAACGGCAAGACTGTCAAAGGCAGCTGATCCGGATCGACACGAAAAGCCCCGCCATCGCGGGGCTTTTTTTGAATCAAAAGATCGCAGCCTTCGGCAGCTCCTACATGGATCGCGTAAACCTGTAGGAGCTGCCGAAGGCTGCGATCTTTTGATGCATTGAGGTCCACCGCCAACCGCGACAACTCCTGACTCGCCGCACTCGCCTGGTTCGCTCCTCTGATGCACTTGTTCGCGGCCGTATTGGGCAATGCGGTCGGACTCGCGCAAGCGAAAAGCCACACCTGTACAAGAAAACCGGAACGCATATCCGGCACCATGCTCTATACCTTCAAGGTCTTTTTGATCGAATAAATATCCTGTTGCCTGCGAGGTTTCCCATGACCGTTACCGTCAACACCGTTTCTGCCGAAGGCTTTCGCCACAGCATACAAATCGATGACCACGAACTCTTCGCCGACGTGCCCGTCACGGCGGGCGGAGCAGGCACCGCGCCGGAACCGCACGATTATTTCGATGCCGCGCTCGGCGCCTGCAAAGCCCTGACACTCAAGCTCTATGCGAAGAAGAAGGACATCCCGCTGACCGGTGTCGGCGTCGAGGTCAAGCGCGACAACAGCCTGGAACAGAAAGGCCAATACACGCTGCACGTCAAACTGACCCTCAAGGGCGTACTCACTGACGCCCAGCGCGACGAGCTGCACCGCGTGGCCGATCGCTGCCCGATCCACAAGCTGATGACCACCTCTGAAGTCAGCATCGAAACGCATTTGTCCGAAGGCGCCTTCAGCCAATAGCGGCAAGGGCTGCGCAAGCGGGTTATGCTCGAACGCATCACCCGCTCAGCCTGGAACGCACCATGACCACTCCGCTCGTGATCCGCCCCCGTACCGAAGACGTCGAAGGCCAGCCGATCCTGCGCCCACTGCCATCCGCCAAGTGCCGCAGCGTCGGGCCATTCGTGTTTTTCGATCACATGCTGGAGACCCGTTATCCGCCGGGTAAAGGCATGAACATCCGCCAGCATCCGCACATTGGCCTGTCCACCCTGACCTATTTGTTCCAGGGGCAAATCCGGCACAAGGACAGCCTGGGTTCCGATCAGGTTGTTGATACCGGCGATGTCAGCTGGATGACGGCCGGCAGCGCCATTGCCCACGTCGAACGCACGCCCGAGGCCCTCAAGGAGAGCGGCTTCACGATGCACGGCTTGCAGATCTGGCTGGCATCGCCCAAGGACAAAGAACAGGGTCCGGGGCATTACAGCCACCATCCGGCGTCCACCTTGCCAGTCAGCGAAAACCTGGGGGTGAAGATCCGCATGATCGCCGGGTCGGGTTTTTGCCTGGAATCACCGGTGCCGGTGCTTTCTCCTACGTTGTACGCGGAATTGCACCTGCAAACGGCGACGACATTGCTGATTCCCACCGAGCATGAAGAACGTGCGCTGTATGTGTTGAGCGGCGAGGTGCAACTGGATGGCGAGCTGATAGAACCGCATTCGCTGGTGGTACTGCCTGCTGGAGAAGAGTTGACCCTGTTTGCTGAAAGCGACAGTCACGCCGTGTTGTTTGGCGGCGCGCCGCTGGACGGGCCACGGCGGATCAACTGGAATTTTGTCGCGAGCGATCCGGCGGCGATTGATGAAGCGCGCCGGCGTTGGGCGACCGGGGACTGGCCGACGGTGCCGGGGGAAGTTGACCGGATCGAGTTGCCCTGAAAGATCGCAGCCTTCGGCAGCTCACAGGGAAATGTGTTCTCCTGTAGGAGCTGCCGCAGGCTGCGATCTCTTGATCCTGGGGCAATCAGCCCTTGAACACTTCATCCAGCAGATTGTGCATCGAAGTGAAGGCCCGGGCAGCCACCTTGGCGTCATACATCATCATCCCCGGCACATTCGCATGCGGATCGGTGAACGAGTGGAACGCCCCACCGTAGCTGAGCAACTGCCAGTCCACACCGGCCGCGTTCATTTCATCTTCGAACACAGGCAACTGCTCCTTCGGCACCAGTGGATCGGAAGCACCGTGCAGGACCAGGACCTTACCCTTGATGTTTTTCGCGTCCGCCGGATTCGGTGTGTCCAGCGTACCGTGGAAGGATACCGCGGCCTTCACCGGCGCACCGGTACGGGCAAACTCCAGGGCACAACAGCCGCCGAAACAGAAACCGTAGGTCGCCAGCTTCGACGTATCGACTGCCGCCTCGCCCTGGCTCTGCAACTGTTCGAACGCCACCTGCATGCGCTTGCGCAGTAGCCCACGGTCATTCTTCAACGGCATCATTGCCGCCCCAGCCTCGTCATTGTTCGACGGACGAACCGATTGCCCGTAAAGATCGGCGATCAGCACCACGTAGCCCTTGGCTGCCACGGACCTGGCGATCTCCTCGGCACCGGCGCTGACGCCCATCCAGTTCGGCGCCATCAACAAACCCGGACGCGGACCTTTATGGTCGGCATCGAAGGCCAGACGGCTTTCGTAGACCTGGCCATCGATCTGATAGGCAACGGAACGTACAGTGATTTGGCTCATTTCTGACTCCTGATTGTTGAACACCAGAATGAAAAAACCCGCCGAAGCGGGTTTTTCTGCAACACAGTTAAGCTGATAGCTCGACCAACAGTTTGTTCAAGCGGCGCACATAGGCCGCCGGATCTTTCAAGCTGTCGCCGGCCGCCAGGGCCGCCTGATCGAAGAGGATGTGCGACAGATCGCCAAAGCGCTCGTCACTCTGCTCATTGTCGAGCTTCTCGATCAGCGGGTGGGCCGGGTTGAATTCGAAAATAGGCTTCGAATCCGGAACCTTCTGCCCGCTGGCTTCGAGGATCTGGCGCATCTGCAGGCCCAGGTCCTGCTCGCCGATGGCCAGGATCGCCGGCGAATCGGTCAGGCGATGAGACACCCGAACTTCCGCAACGGATTCGCCCAGCGCGGTTTTCAGACGCTCGACCAGACCTTCCTTAGACTTCGCGACTTCTTCCGCGGCCTTCTTGTCCTCTTCCGAGTCCAGGTTGCCGAGGTCCAGGTCACCGCGCGCCACGTCGACGAAGCTCTTGCCGTCGAAGTCGCTGAGGTAGCTCATCAGCCACTCGTCGATGCGGTCGGTCAACAGCAGCACTTCGATGCCTTTCTTGCGGAAGACTTCCAGGTGCGGGCTGTTCTTGACCTGCGCGTAAGTTTCGCCGGTCAGGTAGTAGATCTTGTCCTGACCTTCCTTGGCGCGCGCCAGGTAATCAGCCAGGCCCACAACCTGCTCGCCATCGTCGCTTTGGGTCGATGCGAAACGCAGCAGACCGGCGATTTTTTCCTTGTTGGCGAAATCTTCTGCCGGGCCTTCCTTCATGACCTGACCGAAGTTTTTCCAGAAGCCCTTGTATTGCTCAGGCTCGTTCTTCGCCAGTTTTTCCAGCATGTCCAGCACGCGCTTGGTCAGCGCCGACTTCATGGAGTCGATGATCGGGTCTTTCTGCAGGATTTCCCGCGACACGTTCAGCGACAGGTCATTGGAGTCGACCACACCCTTGATGAAGCGCAGGTACAGCGGCAGGAAAGACTCGGCCTGATCCATGACGAACACACGCTGCACGTACAGCTTCAGGCCTTTTGGCGCTTCACGCTGGTACAGATCGAACGGAGCGCGGGTCGGCACGTACAGCAGCGAGCTGTATTCCAGCTTGCCTTCGACCTTGTTGTGGCTCCAGCTCAGCGGATTTTCAAAATCGTGAGCGATGTGCTTGTAGAACTCCTGGTATTCCTCGTCCTTGATCTCGGTACGCGGACGGGTCCACAGAGCGCTGGCGCGGTTGACGGTTTCCCATTCAACGGCCGGCTTCTCTTCGCCTTCAACGGCCGCCACTTCTTTCGGCAACTCGATCGGCAAGGCGATGTGGTCGGAGTACTTCTTGATGATGTTGCGCAGGCGCCAGCCATCGGCGAACTCGTCTTCACCGGATTTCAGGTGCAGGACGATGCGAGTGCCGCGCTCGGCCTTGTCGATGGTCGCAACTTCGAAGTCACCTTCGCCCTTGGACGACCAGTGCACGCCTTCACTGGCAGCGCTGCCGGCACGACGGCTGTATACATCGACTTTGTCGGCGACGATGAAGGCGGAGTAGAAACCGACACCGAACTGGCCGATCAGGTGCGAGTCTTTTTTCTGGTCGCCGGTGAGGTGCTTCATGAAATCGGCGGTGCCGGATTTGGCGATGGTCCCCAGGTGTGTGATCGCGTCTTCGCGGCTCATGCCGATACCGTTGTCTTCGAGGGTGACGGTTTTAGCGTCCTTGTCGAAGCTCACGCGGATTTTCAGTTCGGCGCCGCCTTCCAGCAGCTCTGGCTTGGCCAGGGCTTCGAAACGTAATTTGTCGACAGCGTCAGAGGCGTTCGAGATCAATTCGCGAAGGAAAATTTCCTTGTTGGAATACAGCGAATGGATCATGAGATGCAGCAGCTGCTTCACCTCGGTCTGGAAGCCCAGGGTTTCCTTTTGAGTTTCCACACTCATGGTCATCAAACTCCAATCAGATGGCATAAGCCGCGACCTTGAGGGTCGGCGGCGGGTTGTCATCAGAGTTTGGGGCTGAGTTCAGGATTTCAAGGGCTCCTCGAGTTTGAAATGTGCACGGGCCGTGGCAATGGGTTCGGCCTCGGTACTTTGCCAGGCGGTAATCGCCACGTTGGCAACCCGCCGTCCCTGGCGGCAAACCTGGCATCGGGCCCAGGTGTCGCGAAACTGCCCAGCCCGCAGGTAATCCAGGGAGAAGTCGATGATCTTCGGCACCCCGGATGATCCGGTAAACACCAGCAGGTGCAGCGCCGCTGCCAATTCCATGAACCCGGCGATCACACCGCCATGAATCGCCGGCAGCAAAGGGTTACCAATGTTGTCCTTGTTCGCCGGCAGCTTGAACAGCAGCTCATCGCCCACCCGTGAACATTCGACACCGATCAGCCGGGCATAGGGAATCAACCCCAGCAGAGAGGCGTAGTCACCCTGCTCATGGGCCTTTTGCAATTGGTCCTTCAGCGACTCGCTCATTGCGCACCTCCGGCAACCGCGCCACCAAAGCCCTTGGTGCCTTTGATGCCCTTGCCCATGCGCATGAATGTGCCCATCACATGGGCAATGGGTTGTCCGGGGTCATCCTGATAGGCGAAGCCACGGGCAAAAATCACGTCGGTGGTGACCCGGTAGCACTGGGCGAAGCCATAGACATCCTTGTGCGGTTCGGCGGCGTGCATGTAGTCGATGCGCAGGTCGAGGGTGGGGCAGACTTCGAACTCCGGGAGCACACAGAGCGTCGCCATGCCACAGGCCGTGTCCATCAGCGAGGTCAGTGCCCCGCCATGAATCACGCCGGTTTCGGGATTGCCAACGATCTGCGGGCTGTATGGCAGCACGATCGTCAGCCCTTCGCTGCTGGCGCTGTGAACGCTTAGTCCAAGTACCTGACAATGTCGCAGCGCCGACAAAAAGCGCTTCGCTCGCTCAAAAACGGGGTTCTCAGTCATTTGATAAACACTCTTGTTTGCGTTCGCACAATGCGGTGGCAGTCCGGGTAAAAGTTCCGCATTAGAACAAAACTTATATATCTGAAAGA
Organism: Pseudomonas sp. GM33; assembly: GCF_000282295.1. Classification (NCBI taxonomy): domain Bacteria; kingdom Pseudomonadati; phylum Pseudomonadota; class Gammaproteobacteria; order Pseudomonadales; family Pseudomonadaceae; genus Pseudomonas; species Pseudomonas sp. GM33. Next base: position 18,567 of record NZ_AKJO01000123.1, on the reverse strand, counting down.
ATTAAGGAACTTAACCCTGATGTATGGGTTCTTAAGGCCAGTAGATGCTTTTCATCAGGAGAAACACCCCATGCGTAAGACTTTAGCTATTGCCTTGATGTTGACCGCTTCCCTCGGTCTCGCTGCCTGCGATAAAAAATCCGAGGACAAAGCTCAAGAAGCTAACAAACATGCTGAGCAAGCTCAGCAAGACATGAGCAAAGCTCAGGATAAAGTGAACGACGCGGCGAAAGAAAACGCCGAAGCTGCCAAAGCTCAGGCTGAATCGAACGCGGAAGCGGCAAAAGAGGCTGCTCCGGCTGCACCGGCCACTCCGGCCGCTCCAGAAGCGCCTAAAAACTAATCCGGTTTTTAGCGTGATAAAAGAAAACCCGCCAAGTGCGGGTTTTCTTTTGCCTTCAAAAAAATGCTTAGAGCAAAATCGTTCGAAAAGTCGGACTAATCATCAGCAACAGCGAACAGATTAATCCCACCAGCCAGACCAGACTGCGTTGCCAGGCCAGGTCCTTCCAGTAACACACCAGATAAATAACCCTAGAGATCACAAAGATGATCGCGAGCAAATCGATGAGCCAGCCTGCCGTTTGCGTTGTATGCGCCATCAACACACCCACCGAAAACAATATGAAGGCTTCAAAACTATTCTGATGTGCCGCCACCGCACGGGCACCGAAACCTGTGAGTTGGCCCTGCTGCTGGCGCGGCAGATGATTGTTGTAACCGCCCTGCTCTTTCATGGCCTTGGTCACGGGCATACGCGCCACGTAAATCAGCACGGCACTGATAAACACGCACCAGAACGGAATACTCATCAAGCAGCCTCTTTGATCACCTCGGGCAATGGCGCCTCTGTAGGGGTATAGACCATCACGTCGAGAACGTCAGAGTGAAACTCGCGACGGTACAACACAAATACCACGCCGGCGCTCATCAACATGAACAACCAGGGGCTGACAAACCAGGCCAGCATGGTCATGCCGAAGTAGTAGGAACGCAGCCCGAAGTTGAACTGGTTGGCGGCCATGGAGATGACACGGGCCGCGCGGGAAGCAAACGCCTTGCGCTCCTGCTCCGACACAAGACGCTCGCCGACCATTGGCGCCGAACCTACCAGTACCGCCGCAAAGTTGTACTGGCGCATGCACCAGCTGAACGTGAAGAACGCATAGACAAACACCAGCGCCAGGCACAGCAACTTGATTTCCGACATGCCCTGGGACGCCTGCTGCACCATCGGGATATCCGCCAACAACGATACCGCCCTTTCCGAAGCCCCCAGCACCGTGAGAATACCGGCCAGGATAATCAACGTACTGGAGGCGAAGAACGAAGCGTTGCGTTCCAGGTTGCCGATCACGCTGGCATCGGCGATGCGGTTGTCGCGCAGCAGCATGCGGCGCATCCAGTCTTCACGATAGAGGTGCAGCACACTGGCCAGGCACGCGGTATCACGGCCTTTCCAGGTGGCATAACGGGTGTACCCGCCCCAGCAGATGACGAACCAGATGGCGGCAAGGATGTGGATCAGATTGGCTTGGATGAACGACATGCAGGTCCTTGTGATGTGCAAGAGGAGTACCGAATCCCTGTGGGAGCGGGCTGGCTCGCGAAGGCGGCTTATCATCCAACATGGATGTTGACTGACCCACCGTCTTCGCGAGCAAGCCCGCTCCCACATCAGGATTTGCAATGCTTCGACGTTAGCGCAACGCAAAAGACACCGCATCACCCCATAAAAAAATGCCCTGTATCGATTGATACGGGGCATTTCTGTTTTTTCACAGGCCCGCTTGTGACGGGCCGGTAAAGCTTAAGCCAGCGCCTCTTCGCGCTTGCCCAGCAGACGGTCGCAGACCACGGCAACCACCAGCGTCATCACCGAAGGCACCAGCCAGGCCAGGCCCTGCTCGCTCAGCGGCAGGTGCGCCATTTGCGTCGGCATCCAGTCCGCCAGGCCTGCACCCTTGAGGGCGTCGATCAGGCCGAAGATGAACGACACCAGCATCACCGGGCCGAGGATACGACCCTGTTCATGCCAGAAGTCCTTGCAGAAGCTCAACGCCACCAGAACGATGCACGGCGGGTAGATCGCGGTGAGAACCGGGATCGAGAACGCAATCAGCTTGGTCAGGCCCAGGTTGGACACCAGCAGCGAGAACGCCGCGAGGATGATCACCAGTGTCTTGTAGGACAGCGGCACCACTCGGCTGAAGTACTCGGCGCAGGCACAGGTCAGGCCGACCGCGGTCACCAGGCACGCCAGGGAAATCAACACAGCCAGGAAACCGCTGCCCAGCGAACCGAAGGTGTGCTGCACGTAAGCGTGCAATACCGCCGCGCCATTGGTAGCGCCAGCGGCCACTTCATGGCTGCCCGAACCGAGACGGAACAGGCTGACATACACCAGTGCCAGGCCGACGCCGGCGATCAGGCCGGCGATGATCGCATAACGGGTGATCAGTGCCGGCGACTCGACGCCGCGGGAACGGATGGCGTTGACGATGACGATGCCGAACACCAGGGCGCCCAGGGTATCCATGGTCAGGTAACCATTGATGAAGCCTTGGGAAAACGGTGCCGCCACGTATTCAGGCGTGGCCTGGCCAATGTCTCCGGCCGGCAGGGCGAATGCTGCAATGCCCAGCACGGCCAGGGCGATGATCTTCAGCGGAGCGAGAAAGCGCCCTACGGTATCCAGCAAACGGCCTGGGTACAGCGAGATGAAGAATACCAGCAGGAAGTAAACCGAGCTGTACAGAAACAATGCCAGCGGGCTCTCGCCGGTCAGCGGCGCCAGGCCCACTTCGAAGGATACCGTCGCGGTACGTGGCGTCGCGAACAGCGGGCCAACAGCGAGATAGCAGGCCGCTGCCAACAGGCCACCGGCGACTTTACCGATCGGGCTGCTCAAGGCATCCATTGCGCCGCCGACCTTGGCCAGCGCCACAACGGTGATCACCGGCAAACCAACGGCCGTGACCAGGAAACCCAGCGCCGCCATCCAGACATTGGGCCCGGACTGCAAACCGACGATAGGCGGGAAGATGATGTTGCCAGCCCCGACGAACAGGGCAAACGTCATAAAACCAAGTGCCAGGATGTCCTGGCCTTTCAACACTTTCATTAAGGAAATACCACACTACTGAATCGGAATTTAGAGAGGGATTTCCCTATGGGTGAGGGAAATGCTGTCAGTCCGTATAAGACCGACCCTTTTAGCGCGTTGGTGCCTTGTGGGCCGCGGACGCAAAAATGGCGCGTAGCCTAACGAATTTGGACCAGAAACGCACTGTTAGAGGGCGAACTATCCGATACGCGACATTTCCGTGTCGCGTTTATGCATATAAATGGTTGGTGCCTGTAAGTCCGTCATCGCGAGCAAGCTCGCTCCCACAGGGATTTGTAGTGGTCATGCAATCTGATCCATACCGCAAAAACTGTGGGAGCGAGCTTGCTCGCGATGAGGCCCTGCCAAACAACGCATAAACCCCGGAAATGACAAAGGCCACCCGAAGGTGGCCTTTGTTTGGTATAGCGTCAGTCAAGCACGAGGCTTACTTGACAGCCCAACCAGTCAGCTCGGCCAGGGCCTTGCCGATGTCTGCCAGCGAACGCACGGTTTTAACGCCTGCGTCTTGCAGAGCAGCGAATTTCTCGTCTGCAGTGCCTTTGCCGCCAGAGATGATTGCGCCAGCATGGCCCATGCGCTTGCCCGGAGGAGCAGTCACACCAGCGATGTAGGAAACAACCGGCTTGGTCACGTGTGCCTTGATGTAGGCAGCCGCTTCTTCTTCAGCCGAACCGCCGATCTCACCGATCATCACGATCGCTTCGGTCTTCGGGTCTTCCTGGAACAGCTTCAGGATGTCGATGAAGTTCGAACCCGGGATCGGGTCACCACCGATGCCGACGCAAGTCGACTGACCGAAACCGGCGTCAGTAGTTTGCTTCACAGCTTCGTAGGTCAGGGTGCCGGAACGGGAAACGATACCGACCTTGCCTGGCAAGTGAATGTGACCTGGCATGATGCCGATCTTGCATTCGCCTGGAGTGATCACGCCTGGGCAGTTAGGGCCGATCAGGGTAACACCCAGCTCGTCGCACTTAACTTTAGCGTCCAGCATGTCCAGGGTAGGAATGCCTTCGGTGATGCAGACGATCAGCTTGATGCCGCCGAAAGCAGCTTCCAGGATCGAGTCCTTGCAGAAAGGAGCCGGAACGTAGATCACGCTGGCGGTGGCGCCAGTGGCCGCTACGGCGTCTTTCACGGTGTTGAACACTGGCAGGCCCAGGTGCTCGGTGCCGCCTTTGCCTGGAGTTACACCACCCACCATCTTGGTGCCGTACTCGATGGCTTGCTGGGTGTGGAAACTACCTTGCGAACCGGTAATACCCTGGCAGATAACTTTGGTGTCTTTATTGATCAGGACGCTCATTATTTGCCCTCCGCAGCTTTGACAACTTGTTGAGCAGCGTCGGTCAGGCTGGTAGCAGCGATGATGTTCAAACCGCTTTCTGCCAGTACTTTAGCGCCCAGCTCAGCGTTGTTGCCTTCAAGGCGAACAACAACCGGGATTTTCACGCCGACTTCTTTCACAGCGCCGATGATGCCTTCGGCAATCATGTCGCAACGAACGATGCCGCCGAAGATGTTGACCAGTACTGCAGCGACGTTAGTGTCGGACAGGATGATCTTGAACGCTTCGGTAACGCGTTCCTTGGTAGCACCGCCGCCCACGTCGAGGAAGTTGGCTGGCTTGCCGCCATGCAGGTTGACGATGTCCATGGTACCCATGGCCAGGCCAGCACCGTTGACCATGCAACCGATGTTGCCTTCCAGCGCTACATAGTTCAGTTCGAACTTGGCAGCGTGCGCTTCGCGCGGATCGTCCTGCGACGGATCGTGGAAAGTCTTCAGCTTAGGCTGACGGTACATGGCGTTGGCGTCGATGTTGATCTTGGCGTCCAGGCAGTGCAGATCGCCGTCAGCCTTGATCACCAGCGGGTTCACTTCCAGCAGGGCCAGATCGTGATCCTGGAACAGTTTGGCCAGACCTACGAAGATCTTGGCGAACTGGGCAACTTGCTTGCCTTCCAGACCCAGCTGGAAAGCCAGTTCACGACCCTGGAATGGCTGAGCGCCAACCAGTGGATCGATAGTGGCCTTCAGAATTTTTTCTGGCGTGTCGTGAGCGATTTTCTCGATGTCCACGCCACCTTCGGTGGAAGCCATGAACACGATGCGACGGCTCGAACGGTCAACGACAGCGCCCAGGTACAGCTCTTTAGCGATATCAGTGCACGATTCAACCAGGATCTTGGTGACTGGCTGACCATTGGCGTCAGTCTGGTAAGTCACCAGACGCTTGCCCAGCCACTGCTGTGCGAAGGCTTTGGCGTCTTCTTTGTTGCGAACCAGCTTGACGCCGCCCGCTTTACCGCGACCACCGGCGTGGACCTGGGCTTTGACAACCCACTCGCTGCCGCCGATTTTGTCGCAAGCTTCTGCTGCTGCTTCCGGGGTGTCTACCGCGTAACCGGTGGATACTGGCAGGCCGTACTCAGCGAACAGCTGCTTACCCTGATACTCGTGAAGATTCATGCTTATTACCGTCTTCGTTAGGTACTGCGCATTCGGTGCTGCACTCGTTCAAGTGCCGCACCACCTGTGACTGCTGCTTGCATAGCTGAGCTATGCAAGACTGCGTCCAGCGGATATTCCGCGGTGAGTCTTGCATGCAAGGCTCACGACGGGCCAAACCGCCGTGGTTTCTTATTATCTCTTAACGCTTCTTGCGGTTGGCGATGTGGATGGCGCCGCCATTCACTGCCAAAGCAGCTTCGTGCAAGGCTTCAGACAGGGTCGGATGGGAGAAAACCATCATGCCCAGGTCTTCAGCGCTGGTGCCGAATTCCATACCGATCGCGCCCTGCTGAACCAGTTCGGCAGCGCTTGGGCCAATCACGTGGACGCCCAGTACGCGGTCCGTCTTGGCATCTGCGATGACCTTGACGAAGCCACCGGTGTCGTTGGCAGCCATGGCACGGCCGGAGGCTGCGAACGGGAAGGTGCCGACGTTAACTTCAACGCCTTCGGCTTTCAAGGCCTGTTCGGTTTTACCAACCCACGCGATTTCCGGGTGAGTATAAATAACCGAAGGAATCAAATCATAGTTCATCTGGGCCTTGTGGCCCTTGATGCGCTCGACAACCATGATGCCTTCTTCGGACGCCTTGTGCGCCAGCATCATGCCGCGAACCACGTCGCCGATGGCGTAAACGCCCGGTACGGTGGTGGCGCAGTGATCGTCAACGTGCACGAAACCGCGCTCGTCCAGGGTCACGCCGCAGTCGGCAGCCAACAGATCAGTGGTCACCGGACGGCGACCAACGGCTACGATCAGCTTGTCGAAAGTGATGTTCTGTTCGCCGTTGGCATCGGTGTAGTTCACCACGACTTCGTCGCCGTTCACTTTGGAACCGGTGACGCGAGCGCCCAGCTTGATGTCCAGACCTTGCTTGGTCAGGGTTTTCAGCGCTTCCTTGGAAACAGCGGTGTCGGCTGCCATCAGGAAGGTGTCCAGGGCTTCCAGGACAGTCACTTCTGCACCCAGACGCGACCAGACCGAACCCAGTTCCAGACCGATCACGCCAGCGCCGATCACGCCCAGACGTTTTGGAACGGATTGGAATTCCAGGGCGCCAGTCGAATCGACGATCACATTCTGGTCAACCGGAGCTGGCGGAATGTCGATCGGACGCGAACCTGGTGCCAGGATGACGTTTTCGGCTTCGATGATTTCTACCGAGCCATCAGGCTTGGTGACTTCGACTTTCTTGCCGGCCAGCAGCTTGCCGTGACCCTGGATGGAGGTCACACCGTTGGCTTTGAACAGGGTCGCAACGCCGGAGGTCAGGCCTTTGACGATGTTGGCTTTACGGCCGACCATCGCTGGCACGTCCATGGTCACGCCAGCGTGATTGATACCGTGGATCGCGAAACCGTCCTGGGCTTCGTGGAATTTCCACGAGCTGTCCAGCAGGGCCTTGGATGGAATGCAGCCGACGTTCAGGCAAGTACCGCCCAGAGCCAGTTTGCCTTCCTTGTCGGTGTACTTCTCGATGCAGGCAGTGGAGAGACCCAACTGCGCAGCCTTGATGGCAGCGACGTAACCGCCAGGGCCCGCACCGATCACTACTACGTCAAATTTCTGCGACATTCAAAAAATCCTCTTTAGCGAAAAGCTTCAAGCCGCGAGCGGCAAGCCAGGCTGCGGGTTTTCCGACAGCACGGGCTTGCAGCTCATGGCTGCTTCTATCAGATATCCAGCAACAGACGAGCCGGATCTTCCAGCAGGTTCTTGATGGTCACCAGGAAGGTCACAGCTTCTTTGCCATCGATCAGACGGTGATCGTAGGACAGTGCCAGGTACATCATCGGACGGATAACGACCTGACCGTTGATGGCCATAGGACGCTGGATGATGTTGTGCATGCCCAGGATGGCGGCTTGCGGCGGGTTGACGATCGGGGTCGACATCATCGAACCGAAAGTACCGCCGTTGGTGATGGTGAACGTACCACCGGTCATTTCGTCCATCGACAGTTTGCCGTCGCGGGCTTTCTTGCCGAAGGTGGCGATGCCGCCTTCGATTTCAGCCAGGCTCATCAGTTCGGCGTTACGCAGAACCGGTACTACCAGGCCGCGATCGCTGGAAACTGCAACGCCGACGTCAGCGTAGCCGTGGTAAACGATGTCGCCGCCGTCGATCGAAGCGTTGACAGCCGGGAAGCGCTTCAGTGCTTCGGTAGCCGCTTTCACGAAGAAGGACATGAAGCCCAGGCGCACGCCGTTGTGGGACTTCTCGAACAGGTCCTTGTACTTCGAACGCAGCGCCATGACTTCGGTCATGTCGACTTCGTTGAAAGTGGTCAGCATCGCCATGTTCGACTGGGCTTCAACCAGACGCTTGGCCACGGTGGCACGAACGCGGGTCATCGGTACGCGCTTCTCGATGCGGTCGCCAGCAGCGAACACAGGAGCAGCGGCAGCCGGAGCAGCAGCCTTGGCAGGTGCGGCAGCAGGAGCGGCTTTCTTGGCTTCGACAGCGGCAACCACGTCTTCCTTGGTTACACGACCATCTTTGCCGGTGCCTTTGACGGAAGCCAGGTTGATGCCGTTCTCTTCGGCCAGCTTGCGAGCGGCTGGAGCGGCGATAGCGTCTTCGTCAGCGCCGGCAGCCGGAGCTGCGGCAGCAGCGGCCGGAGCAGCAGCGGCAGCCGGAGCGGCAGCAGCAGCGCCGCCTTCAACGATGGAGCCCAGGACTTCGTCGGACAGAACGGTGTCGCCTTCGTTCTTGACGATAGCGCCCAGCACGCCGTCAGCGGTAGCCAACACTTCCAGCACGACTTTGTCGGTCTCGATGTCGACGATCAGTTCGTCGCGCTTGACCGCATCGCCCGGTTGTTTGTGCCAGGTGGCAACGGTGCCGTCGGCAACCGATTCCGGGAAAGTGGGGGCTTTGATCTCGATAGCCATTGTCTGTGGTTCCTTAAATTCGGTTTCAGGTGCGCGAAGGCGTTAAACAGTAAAGGCGTCTTGCAGCAGTTTTTCCTGCTGTTCGGCGTGCATCGATGCGTAACCGCATGCAGGTGCAGCAGAAGCCTCACGGCCCGCGTACTCGAGTACGAGAGACTTGTTGAGGTTGCTGATGCTGCGACGCATGTGGTGTTGGCTGCAGTACCACGCACCCTGGTTCATCGGCTCTTCCTGACACCAGACGGCATGCTTGACGTTGGTATAAGGAGCCAGGACTTCTTTCAAGTCGTCCTCAGGGAATGGGTACAGCTGCTCGATACGCACGATGGCGATGTCGTCACGACCTTCGGCACGGCGTTTTTCCAGCAGGTCGTAGTAGACCTTGCCGCTACACAGAACAACGCGCTCGACCTTTTTCGGGTCTTGGGCATCGATTTCCGGGATGACGGTCTGGAACGAACCTTCGGCCAGATCTTCCAGCGTCGAGATGGCCAGCTTGTGGCGCAGCAGCGACTTCGGAGTAAGGACTACCAGTGGCTTGCGCAGCGGGCGAATCACCTGACGGCGCAGCAAGTGGTAGATCTGAGCCGGCGTCGTCGGCATGCACACCTGAATGTTGTGCTCGGCGCACAGCTGCAGGTAACGCTCCAGACGAGCCGAGGAGTGCTCCGGACCCTGACCTTCATAACCGTGCGGCAGCAGCATGGTCAGACCGCACAGACGGCCCCACTTGTGCTCGCCACTGGTGATGAACTGGTCGATTACAACCTGGGCGCCGTTGGCGAAGTCGCCGAACTGGGCTTCCCAGATAACCAGGGCATTCGGCGTGGTGGTCGAGTAACCGTACTCGAACGCCAATACCGCTTCTTCGGACAGGAACGAGTCGTACAGATCAAAACGCGGCTGACCGTCGTACAGGTTCTGCAGCGGGATGTAGGTGCCCGCGTCTTTCTGGTTGTGCAGGACAGCGTGACGGTGCGAGAACGTACCACGCCCGATGTCCTGGCCAGTCATGCGAATCGGGTGACCTTCGAACGCCAGGGTCGCGTACGCCATGGTTTCGGCGTAGCCCCAGTTGATCGGCAGGCCACCGGCTTGCATCTTCTGGCGGTCTTCGTAGATCTTGGCAACCTGGCGCTGAACCACGAAGCCTTCCGGGATTTCCAGCAGCTTGGCGGACAGTTCCTGCAAGGTCTTCAGATCGAAGCGAGTGTCGTGACGCGCGGTCCAGGTGTGACCCAGGTACGGACGCCAGTCCACGAACAGCTCCTTGTTCGGCTCTTTGACCAGGCTCTTCACAACGTGCAGACCGTTGTCCAGTGCGTTGCGGTATTCGTCGACTTTCGCCTGAACACGCTCTGCATCCAGCACACCGGCCTGAGTCAGGCGATCGGCATACAGCTCACGGGTGGTGCGCTGCTTGGTGATCTGCTGATACATCAGAGGCTGGGTGCCGCTTGGCTCGTCGGCCTCGTTGTGGCCGCGACGACGGTAGCAGACCAGGTCGATCACCACGTCACGCTTGAACTGCATGCGGTAGTCGATGGCCAGCTGGGTCACGAACAATACGGCTTCCGGATCATCACCATTCACATGGAGGATCGGCGCCTGGATCATTTTCGCAACGTCGGTCGCGTACTCGGTGGAACGCGAGTCCAGCGGGTTGCTGATGGTGAAACCGACCTGGTTGTTGATCACGATGTGCACGGTACCGCCGGTCTTGAAACCGCGGGTCTGCGACATCTGGAAGGTTTCCATGACCACGCCCTGACCTGCGAAAGCAGCATCACCGTGGATGGAGATCGGCAGGACCTTCTCGCCGGTCGGGTCGTTGCGACGATCCTGGCGGGCGCGAACCGAACCTTCGACCACCGGGGAAACGATTTCCAGGTGGGACGGGTTGAACGCCATCGCCAGGTGAACTTCACCGCCGGTGGTCATCACGTTGGACGAGAAGCCCTGGTGGTATTTCACGTCACCGGAACCGAGCTCGACCTTCTTCTTGCCTTCGAACTCGTCGAACAGCTCGCGCGGGTTCTTGCCGAAGGTGTTGACCAGCACGTTCAGACGGCCACGGTGGGCCATGCCGATGACGATTTCCTTGGTGCCGTAGGAACCGGAACGCTGGATCAGCTCGTCGAGCATCGGAATCAGGCTTTCGCCGCCTTCCAGGCCGAAACGCTTGGTACCCGGGTATTTGGTGCCCAGGTATTTTTCCAGGCCTTCACCGGCGGTCACGCGCTCGAGCAGGTGGCTCTTGATGTCGGCGGAGTACGTCGGACGGCCGCGCACGCTTTCCAGACGCTGCTGGAACCACTGGCGCTGCTCGGAATCGGTGATATGCGTGAATTCAGCGCCGATGGTGCGGCAATATGTCTGCTGCAACGCTTCGTGAATTTCGCGTAGGCTCGCTTCCTCTTTGCCGATGAACAGGTCGCCGGCACGGAAGGTCGTATCAAGATCGGCATTGGTCAAGCCGTAATGATTGATCGACAGGTCTGCAGGTGCAGGACGCTGCCACAGCCCCAGCGGGTCAAGCTGGGCTGCCTGGTGGCCACGCATACGGTAGGCCTGGATCAATCGCAGCACTTCAACTTGCTTCTTCTCGTGCTCACTGCTCACGCTGCCGGCGGAAACCGGTTGGGCGCGGCGCTGGTTCTTTGCCAGCAAGACGAAATGATCGCGAATTGTGGAGTGCGAAACATCGGTGGCAGAGTTGCCGTCAGCAGGCAACTTCTGGAAGTAGGTGCGCCACTCTTCTGGCACAGCGTTAGGGTCGTGCAGGTAGAGCTCATAAAGCTCTTCCACATAGGCAGCGTTACTACCGGATAGGTAGGCACTGTTCCACATGCGCTGCATCACGCTTTCTTGCATGCTTGGTCACCCTCGGTTAGGGGAACACCACCGGTGTCGACACCGAGCAAACTTGCAGAAGTCCGAATGCAGCGACCAAAACAAGCCACTAGGATCACACTGATAGTCCGGGTACCAGCCCGGATGCCCCTGCTTGTCTCATTTCTTCAAAATAAGAGCCGCAGCCTTTTAAGCTGCTGCTCAGGTTAAAACTACGGCGCCGGTTGAAGCCTGCGCCGCAGCATCTACGGGTACAACGGGTACAGCAGCTGAATCACACGCCGCTCGAGAGCAACATGTTACGGATGTGACCGATGGCCTTAGTCGGGTTCAGGCCTTTCGGACATACGTTGACGCAGTTCATGATCCCGCGGCAGCGGAATACGCTGAACGGGTCATCCAGCGAAGCCAGGCGCTCGGACGTCTTGGTGTCACGGCTGTCTGCCAGGAAGCGGTACGCTTGCAGCAGGGCAGCCGGGCCCAGGAACTTGTCCGGGTTCCACCAGAAGGACGGGCAGGAAGTCGAGCAGCAAGCGCACAGGATGCACTCGTACAGGCCGTCCAGCTTTTCACGCTCTTCTGGGGACTGCAGACGCTCGATGGCCGGAGCCGGCGTGTCGTTCTGCAGGTATGGCTTAACCTTCTCGTATTGCTTGTAGAAGATGCTCATATCGACGACCAGGTCACGGATAACCGGCAAACCTGGCAGAGGACGAACGATCAACTTGTTACCTTTTACGACAGCAGACAGCGGCGTGATGCACGCCAGGCCGTTTTTGCCGTTGATGTTCATGCCGTCGGAACCGCAAACACCTTCACGGCAAGAGCGACGATAGGAGAAACCTTCGTCCTGCTCTTTGATCAGGGCCAGCACGTCCAGCACCATCAGGTCTTTACCACCGGTATCGACCTGGAATTCCTGCATGAACGGCGCAGCGTCCTGATCAGGGTTGTAACGATAAACACTGACTTGCAACATGGCGGTCACCCTTAATAAGTCCGGACTTTAGGTTCGAAAGTCGGAACAGTCTTCGGCGAGAAGTTCACGGCACGCTTGGTGACGCGCTTGTCACCCGGGAAGTACAGGGTGTGGCACAGCCAGTTTTCGTCGTCACGGTCTTCGAAGTCTTCACGGGCGTGAGCGCCGCGGGACTCTTTACGTACTTCGGCAGCGATGGCGGTAGCTTCGGCCACTTCCAGCAGGTTTTGCAGTTCCAGCGCTTCGATACGGGCAGTGTTGAACGCCTGCGACTTGTCGTTGATCTTCACGTTGGCAATGCGGGTACGCAGCTCTGCCAGCTGAGCGATACCTTTCTGCATGTATTCGCCGGTACGGAATACACCGAAGTAGTTCTGCATGCAGCTTTGCAGCTCGCGACGCAGGGTAGCCACGTCTTCGCCATCAGTACGGTTGTTCAGTGCGTTCAGGCGCGACAGGGCAGCTTCGATGTCGGCTTCGGTAGCGTCGTCGTATTCGATACCATCGGTCAGCGCCTTTTCCAGGTGCAGGCCGGCAGCACGGCCGAATACCACCAGGTCGAGCAGCGAGTTGCCGCCCAGACGGTTGGCACCGTGAACCGATACGCAAGCCACTTCACCCACAGCGAACAGACCAGGAATGATCTGGTCGACGCCTTCGGCGTTCTGGGTGATCGCCTGACCATGAATGTTGGTGGCAACGCCGCCCATCATGTAGTGGCAGGTCGGAACAACCGGAACCGGAGCAACCACCGGGTCAACGTGTGCGAAAGTCTTCGACAGTTCGCAGATGCCTGGCAGACGGCTGTGCAGCACTTCCTCGCCCAGGTGGTCGAGTTTAAGCATCACGTGGTCGCCATTCGGACCGCAACCGTTGCCGGCGATGATCTCTTTAACCATCGAACGGGCAACAACGTCACGACCGGCAAGGTCCTTGGCGTTCGGAGCATAACGCTCCATGAAACGCTCGCCGTGCTTGTTGATCAGGTATCCACCTTCACCACGGCAGCCTTCTGTAACCAGTACACCGGCGCCGGCGATACCGGTCGGGTGGAACTGCCACATTTCAATGTCTTGTACCGGTACGCCGGCACGCAGCGCCATGCCAACGCCGTCACCGGTGTTGATCAGGGCGTTGGTGGTCGACGCGTAGATACGGCCTGCACCGCCGGTCGCCAGCACGGTGGCTTTCGCGCGGATGTAGGTGGTTTCACCGGTTTCGATGCAGATCGCGATCACACCGACGAACTCGCCTTCGCCGTTCTTCACCAGATCGACAGCGTAGTACTCGTTCAGGAACGTGGTGCCGGCTTTCAGGTTGCCCTGATAAAGGGTGTGCAGCAGTGCGTGACCGGTACGGTCGGAGGCAGCGCAAGTGCGCGCAGCCTGGCCGCCCTTGCCGTAGTCCTTGGACTGGCCACCGAACGGACGCTGATAGATACGGCCTTGCTCGGTACGCGAGAACGGCAGACCCATGTGGTCCAGCTCGAAAACGGCGGCCGGGCCTTCCTGACACATGTATTCGATAGCGTCCTGGTCACCGATGTAGTCGGAACCCTTGACGGTATCGTACATGTGCCAGCGCCAGTCATCGTTCGGGTCAGCAGACGCGATCGCGCAGGTGATGCCGCCCTGGGCGGATACAGTATGCGAACGGGTCGGGAACACCTTGGTGATCACGGCAGTCTTGTGACCACCTTGCGCCAGTTGCAGCGCTGCGCGCATGCCGGCACCGCCACCACCAATAATGATGGCGTCGAAAGAAATCGTTGGAATGTTAGCCATGAATCAGATACCCCAGAGAATCTGCACACCCCAGACGAAGTAAGCGAACATCGCAACGCCGCATACCGCCTGGAAAAGGAAACGTACTGCAGTCGCGGACTTGCCCAGCGCCATTGGCGTCAGGTAGTCGGTCGCGATGGTCCACATGCCGACCCAGGCGTGAGCACCCAGGGCAACGAGGGCCAGCAGACTGAAGATACGCATCCCGTTGTGGGCGAACAGGCCGTGCCATTGGTCGTAGCCAATGCCCGGGTTCGCTGCGAGGTATCCGATCAGGAAGATGAAATAAGCCGCGAGAACGACCGCAGACACACGTTGCGCCATCCAGTCATAAAGACCGGAACGCGAAAGGTTCGTAACGCTGGTTACCATATCCAAACTCCTGCCAGAACGATCAACACCACGGAAACGGCGATGATAATTTTCGAGCCCAGGCGGCCGCCTTCCAGCGTCTCACCGATGCCCATATCCATGATCAAGTGGCGCACACCGGCTACCAGGTGATACAGAAGAGCGGACAGGAGGCCCCATGCTACGAACTTGGCCAGCGGGCTGGTCAAGCATGCCTTCACCTCGGCAAAACCTTCCTCGGAACCCAGGGATTTGCCCAATGCATAAAGCATGAAGCCGAGGCCCAGGAAGAGGATGATGCCGGAAACACGGTGAAGAAACGACGTAACGCCGGTGATGGGGAGTTTGATGGTCCTTAGGTCTAGGTTTACAGGTCGTTGGCTTTTCACGGCTTTTTTTTCACACTGAAGAGCCCCTAACAATCAGGGCAAAGTTGTTGGGGAGTGCACTGGTCAGGTAACCACCACCCAGGGATGCGACCCCCAATAAAGCAGGCCCAAAAGCCCCTGGCGGTCGGTGGCCGAGTATAGACAGTTAGGCTACTAATGACAACGCAAAGACCTAACCCAAACAGCTGATTGCGCAACGGACATAAAAGGCGTAAATGGCAGCCAATTTCGAGAAAAAAGTCCGGTTAAAGCCTTCTGGAGCAAGACTTTAGGCAAATTGACATTCGAATTTATCTCACTATAGTGGTGCGGGCCCTGCGTGGGGGGTCTGTCTGATGATTTCAAGCATAAATAGGAGGCCACATGGCTGACAAAAAAGCGCAGTTGATCATCGAGGGCGCAGCCCCCGTCGAGCTGCCCATTTTAACCGGCACCGTTGGTCCCGATGTTATCGATGTTCGGGGCCTGACGGCCACGGGCCGTTTCACTTTTGACCCAGGTTTCATGTCAACCGCCTCGTGCGAGTCGAAGATCACCTATATCGACGGCGACAACGGCATCCTGCTGCACCGCGGCTACCCGATCGAACAGCTGGCTGAAAAGTCGGACTACCTGGAAACCTGCTATCTGCTGCTCAACGGCGAACTGCCGACCGCAGAACAGAAGGCCCAGTTCGTCAGCACCGTGAAGAACCACACCATGGTTCACGAGCAGTTGAAGACCTTCTTCAACGGCTTCCGTCGCGACGCCCACCCGATGGCCGTCATGTGCGGCGTAGTCGGCGCCCTCTCGGCCTTCTACCACGACTCCCTGGATATCAATAACCCGCAGCATCGCGAAATCTCCGCGATCCGCCTGGTTGCCAAGATGCCGACCCTGGCAGCGATGGTTTACAAGTACTCCATGGGCCAACCCATGATGTACCCGCGCAACGACCTGTCGTACGCGGAAAACTTCCTGCACATGATGTTCAACACCCCGTGCGAGATCAAACCGATCAGCCCGGTACTCGCCAAGGCCATGGACCGGATCTTCATCCTCCATGCCGACCACGAGCAGAACGCCTCGACGTCCACCGTGCGCCTGGCGGGCTCCTCGGGCGCCAACCCGTTCGCCTGTATCGCTGCCGGCATCGCTGCACTGTGGGGCCCCGCCCACGGCGGTGCAAACGAAGCCGTACTGACCATGCTCGATGAAATCGGCGATGTTTCGAACATCGACAAGTTCATCGCCAAGGCCAAGGACAAGAACGATCCGTTCAAACTGATGGGCTTCGGTCACCGCGTTTACAAAAACCGCGACCCACGCGCCACCGTCATGAAGCAGACCTGCGACGAAGTATTGAAGGAACTGGGCATCCAGAACGATCCGCAACTCGAACTGGCCATGCGCCTGGAAGAGATCGCCCTGACCGACCCGTACTTCATCGAGCGCTCGCTGTACCCGAACGTCGACTTCTACTCGGGGATCATCCTCAAGGCGATCGGCATTCCAACCAGCATGTTCACCGTGATCTTCGCCCTGGCGCGGACCGTCGGCTGGATCTCCCACTGGAAGGAAATGCTCTCCAGCCCGTACAAGATCGGCCGTCCGCGCCAGCTGTACACCGGCTACGAGTCGCGTGATATCACCAAGCTGGAAGACCGCAAGTAAGATCTGTCTTGCTGTAGCGTGTTGAGTTGTACCGGGAACGGCCTCTGCTTTTTATATAAAGAGCAGGAGGCCGTTTTTGTTTGTGCGGCTTTTTGATGGTGTACATATCCGTTTCTACGGTTACGGCCGCTATTGGTTCCGCCCTTACGGCGGGTCACTTGGAAAAGCGCCAAGTAACCAAGCGCTTTTGCCCCTTACATTCGGTGCCTCGCCGTGGCTCGGCATGCCCTCGCTCCGGTCCTGCTCCGTGGGCCCGCCGCCATCGGCCATCCATGGCCGGGGGCGGCTAACCCGGCACCCATGCCGGGTTGCCCACTGCGCAGAACCTGCGCTCGGCCTCACGAGGGGGCGTACACCGCAACAGCGTCCGAGGCGGCCTACCGGCCGGCCTGTTTGCTGGCTTGGATCCGCGAGATTTCGGTCGGCTGACAGGCCGCCATCGCGAGCAAGCTCGCTCCCACAGAAGAGCAAAGGCAGGTCGGCGTACATCTTCGCTCTTCACCACTCATCAGGCCGAGCGTTAGCTCGCCTGCCGCTCTTGATCTTGATCCACCCGCCCCCTCGGAAGGCTGAGCGGAGGTGTTCATCAGGGGGCAGGCGCGCAGCGCCGTTCGACGAAGTCGAACACATCGAGAGGAGGTCGTCGCGAAGCAGACCGGAGGCGATGCGCCCTGATGAATACCGGAGCGAAGGAACCCCGAGCCTAGGCGAGGGGCCGTACGTAAGGGGCGAGTGAAGGGATCAACCACATAGGTAACAGAAGAGTTCAGTCACATAGGTAACACCTGATCACTTATTTCTGATTACTTTGAGCGTCAGATAAGCGTCTTTGGCATCCCTTTCATCAACGCGGCCTAATACTACCGGTCCAAAAATGATGTCCCAAACACCCTCACTGACGCTCTCCAACCCAACCGTTTCATGCTTGAGCACGTAGCCGACATAGATTCTAAGCCTACCTTTGTTCACCACGCCGTTGGAGTCCGTCCGGTAAACCTCAACATGGCTTGGGTACCTCATCTCCGGCAGCTTGCCCGGATAAGGTCGTGAAGAGCTTGTGTAGCAAGAGCCGGGGGTTTTCTGCCCCAGCGCCTCATGAAGACGCTCATGATTGTAGTGCTGCATGAACAGATCGAAATGTTTCTGCTGGGCTCCCCACTCAATTTCCGGCGGCCTTGGCAACGTACTTTTCAGCGTGCGGTGCATGCGCTCATGCCGTCCGTTTTGCTCTGGTCGACCAGGTTGAATCCTTTCGTGAATGATGCCCAGACGGGCCCACCAGATGGACAACTGCGATAACCCGGCACGCCCACCGCTGGCAAAAGGGACACCGTTGTCGGTACGGATCCGCTCGGGCATTCCATGCATCTTAAATAGCCGCTCGAAGGTTGCCTTGGCGTCCTTGAAAGTCGTGCTGGGCATGCTTTCACACGCCAGTAGAAAGCGACTGGCGTGATCCATCACTGTCAGGGGGTAACACCAGACACCGTCTCCCGTCAGGTATTGGCCTTTGTAATCGGCGCTCCAGAGCTGGTTGGGAAGATCGGCTTTCTGAAGTGGCTTGGGATAGATGGCGACACGCTGACGTAAACGCCGTGGGGGCACCAGACCCGCCTTTTTAAGCACGTTGTAGATCGTGGTTTTCGAGGGCGGAGGCTGATCTGGAAACCGTTCACTCAGGGCTGTCTGAATCTTCTTCGGGCCCGGTGTGGTTTGCCCTTGGCCGCGCAGCTCAAGAATGGCCTCCTTGACCGCAAACGGCACGGCCTGAGCCTGGGAGTGTCGCTTGCGACTGCACTCCGCCAAGCCATTAATGCTGTCCGCGTTGTAGCGGGCCACCCACTTGTAACCAGTCTTGCGACTGATGCTGTGAGCCGCACAGAGTTGACTGAAGTTGAGTCGACCAGACAAATAATCGGCAATGAACATCACTTTCAGGTCCATAGGTTTCAGCTCTCGCCACGGCATGGTCAGATCCTCGGAATCGACCAGTGCCAGTTAAAAACTGTTACCTATGTG
>NZ_AKJO01000122.1:0-44858 GCF_000282295.1 Pseudomonas sp. GM33 | reverse complement strand
GGCTGAATCGACTGATGTAGCCGTGAATGTAACGCGCCTCGCCGGTTGCCAATTCAATCTCGAGTGACGCCGGTTGGCCGATCAAGGTCTTGAGTTCCAGTCGCGCATCCTGACTGATCAGCGACAACTCGAAACTGAATAGTGTCGACAAGCCCTCGACGCCGGAAAAATGCTCGAGCAGCAGCTCCTGCGGGTTCGCAATCGGGGAGGTGAACCTGATCAGACGCCGGTTCTGTGGCGAGGATATTTTTGTCAGTTCCATTAACAAGCTTCCTGCGGCATAAGCAACCCGAGGTCGCCCCAGGACCTGCACGTCCATGCTCCTGGCGAAACCCAAAGGCGGCAATTAAGTCGCTTGTGAAATAGCTTGTATGTAGGACGCTTCCTTTTTTAGATGCGGATTTGTCGGCGCGATCGCGATCGACGCAGTGGCCCTGTACGTTTTTTTGTTTTGGGCGGCGGTAGATACGTGGGTACCGGGGGCTTGTCCTGAAGCAGGCGTGAACCTGTTTCAGGACTGGACATCACTGCTTGGGCGCTTCAGCCGGTTTGGCTGGTTCACCCGGTTTCGGCGCCGGATCATCGAACAGGTTCAACCGTTCGCGCAGTTCGTGAGCCGGCAACGGCTCCTTGTCCGCCGGCAACGCATTTGGATCGACCGGTGTGGCCGGCGCGCCGTCCGGAGCAGTCGAACCTTGCGGCGCATCGGGAGCTGGCTCCGCGCCTTGCGAACCTTCGATGGCCCGCTGGGCTTTCTTGGTCAGCACCACGATGTCGATACGGCGGTTGACCGGGTTGAACGGATGCTCGCGATCGAACAACGCCGACGAGGCATAACCGACCACGCGCGCCACCTGTGCATCCGGATAGCTGCCCGCCACCAGCGCACGCCGTGCGGCGTTGGCACGGTTGGCCGAGAGCTCCCAGTTACCGAAATCACCAGTGCCGGTGTATGGCTTGGCATCGGTGTGGCCGCTGATGCTGATCTTGTTCGGCACCGCCTTGATGGTGTCGGCCATGGCCAGCAGGATGTCTTCGAAATACGGTTTCAAGCGTGCTGAGCCCGAGTCGAACATCGGGCGATTTTCCGCGTCCATGATCTGGATGCGCAGGCCGTCCTGAGTGATCTCGAACAGGATCTGATCCTTGAACTTCTGCATCTGCGGGTTTTCTTCGACCTTGTTCTGCAGTTCCTGCAGCAGCAGCTCGAGGCGCTCCTTTTCGACCTGCTCGGCCATGCCTTCGACCTGGTCGGTATCGATGGTGATCTTGTCCGGCTGCGGCTGGGACTTGACCTCGGGGTTGAGGGTGTTTTCCGGCGCCATGGTCGGCGTGCCGCCCAGATCGATGATGTACGGCGTACCGCTTTCGGAAAAGCCGATCGGGTCCTTGAAGTAACCGGCGATGGCGATCTTCTGTTCCGGCGTGGCGGTGGACAGCAGCCACAACACCAGGAAGAACGCCATCATCGCCGTGGCGAAGTCCGCGAAGGCGATCTTCCAGGAGCCCCCGTGATGCCCGCCCCCGTACTTTTTGACGCGCTTGATGATTATCGGCTGGTTATTTTCCATAACTTAACGACCGCGAACCGCTTGTTCCAGCTCGGCGAAGCTTGGACGGTGAGCCGGGTACAGAACCTTGCGACCGAACTCCACAGCCAGCGATGGCGGCATGCCGGAGGCCGAGGCGACCAGCGAGGCTTTGATGGCTTCGTAGACGTTCAATTCTTCCTTGGCATCGTGACCCAGGGCATGCGCCAGGGGACCGAAGAAACCGTAGGCGGCGAGAATACCGAAGAAGGTACCGACCAGTGCCGCACCGACGTGCAGGCCGATGGACTTCTGGTCGCCATCACCCAGCGAAGCCATGGTGACCACGATACCCAGTACCGCCGCGACGATACCGAAGCCCGGCATGGCGTCAGCAACGCCGTTCACTGCGTGGGACGGGTGGTCCAGGTCTTCCTTGAGGCTGGCCAGTTCCATGTCGAACAGATTTTCAAGTTCGTGGGGAGCCATGTTGCCGGAGGACATGATGCGCAGGTAATCACAGACGAACGCGGTCATGCGCTCGTCCTTGAGTACCGTTGGATACTTGGCGAAGATCGGACTCGCGGCGGCGTCTTCGATATCACCTTCAATCGCCATCATGCCTTCGCGGCGACTCTTGTTGAGGATCTCGTAGATCAGCCCCAGCACTTCCAGATAAAACGCGTGGTTGAAACGCGAACTGAACATTCCCAAGGCTTTCTTGAGAACGTGCATCGTCATATGACCAGGGTTGGCCTGAAGGAATGCGCCGAGCGCCGCACCGCCGATGATCATCACCTCGAAAGGCTGGATCAGGGCGGCAATCTTGCCGTGGGAAAGCACGTATCCGCCAAGCACGCTCGCGAATACGACGATGATGCCGATAATTTTAGCCATAGGTTAGGAGAGCACTTACTGAGTCGGGTTCAAGGTCATATTCGGAAGTTAAAAAATCTCTTCTTCTACTTATCGGCAAAACTGCGCCAGACTATAGCCAGTTCAGGCGAAAAGCTAATTTGACCCCCTCCGGGCACAGGTATTGTTGACGATGATCGCCTCCCACCATGGTTAACGAAACGAACGTTCCAACACCAAAACCGACGACGCTCGAAGGCTGGGTCAAGCTGCTCGATGGCGTACGCCTGCCGGTTCCGCAAGCCAGCCACGACCGGGTCTGCAAGGCCATCCGCGACAATCGCAGCTCGCTGCGCGATATCGCCGACCTCATGCAAGGCAGCCCCGCCCTGGCCTTGAGCGTGATTCGCGAAGCCAACCGGCACACCCACGGCGGCATGACCGAGCCTGCGGAAAACCTTGAGGTTGCGATCAATCGCCTCGGCCTCAAACGCACCGAAGAACTGCTCGCGCGGCTGCCCGCCAAACCCCAGTCCGAGATCCCCAAAGCCTTGCGTCAGCTGCAGATGATCAGCCAGCACGCCACGCAACAGGCCAACGGTTTTTTTGCCAGTCGCCTGGCTCGCCTGTGGCAGGACATCCACTGGGGCAGCCTGCTGTTTCTTTCGCCCCTGTGGCCTTTGGCGCTGACCCATCCAGAACTGCTCGAAGACTGGGAACTGCGGGTCATCCATAAAGGTAAGTCGGCACGTAAAGTCGAAAAGCAATTGTTTGGCGTACGCCTGCTGGACATCGGCCAGGCGCTGGTGGAGGTCTGGCGCTTGCCGATCTGGGTGCAACAGGGCTATCGCCTGTTGCTCACCGAGCAGCGGGAGCTGGTGAAAGTCCTGCGCATCGCCCGTGACAGCGAGCACCCGTTGCGCCAGCAGAACCGTCTCGATGACGATCCGACCCTGCGCCGCTGGCTCAATCAACCGGCCAATACCGTGCTGCTGGCCAACGGGCTGGCGCTGTCGGCACAACACGCCTGGGACAGCCCGCACAGTGAACGCTGGCAGTACCTGACCAGCCTCTACCTGCAAATGCCGATGGATGAGGTGCAACAACAACTGCACCAGCAAGCCGCCAACAGCGCGCGCCATCATGCCATGCCCGACCTCTGGCACCCCGCCGAATCGCTGATCTGGCCGTGGGGCATGAATCGTGTCCACTCAGGTTTGCTACCGGCCGCGGCACCCACCGCCGAAGATCTGGCGAAATGGCGCAAGCAATGCGCCGAATTGCTGGCCGAGCCGAGTCGGTTCACCAACGCCATGCACCTGACCATTGCCGCCCGTGATGCTCTGGTGGCCTGCGGCATGCGTCGGGTGATGATCCTGATGGCCGACCGTACCCACGCCAACCTGCGTGTGCACCAGACGGCCGGCCTGGCGAAAGAAGCAGCCGGGCTGAACTACGTGGTGAGCCAGAGCAACGTATTGCAACGCCTGCTCGCGCAACAGGCCCAGGTCCGCCTGACGCCGGCCAACAACGCGCAATTCTCGGCCCTGCTGCCCAACAGCCTGCGCTCACAGTTCAGCGGCGAACACCTGCTGCTGCGCTCGCTGGCCAACAATGGCCGGGTGATCATGATCGTCGTGGCGGATCAGGGCGGCGGGCCGTTTTCGGAAATTTCCGTACAGGCCTTCGGCAAAACCGCGCAGTGCATCGAGAAAGCCCTGCACAGCTTTAGCCACCGTGGCCAATAAGGCTGCGCTACAATCCTCCCTTTTGTGCTCTGGAGACCTCACATGTCTGACTTCTCTGGCTTGCCGCTGGTGATCGAGCCGAGCGACTTGCTCCCTCGCCTCGACGCCCGCGAACTGATTCTGGTGGACTTGACCAGTCCCGCCCGCTACGCCGAGGGGCACATTCCCGGCGCGCGCTTTGTCGATCCGAAACGCACGCAGCTGGGGCAGGCACCCGCCCCGGGCCTGATGCCCCCGCAGGCAGCACTCGAAACACTGTTTGGCGAGCTGGGACACAATCCCGATGCGGTCTATGTCGTGTATGACGATGAAGGCGGCGGTTGGGCCGGGCGCTTTATCTGGCTGCTGGACGTCATCGGCCACAGCAAGTACCACTATGTCGACGGTGGTCTGACGGCCTGGCTGGCGGAAGGCTTGCCCATGTCGATCCAGATCCCGCCAGCCGTGGGCGCCCCAGTTTCTCTGACCTTGCACGACGAACCCACCGCCACCCGCGAGTACCTGCAAAGCCGCCTCGGCGCCGCCGACCTGGCGATCTGGGACGCACGCGGGCCACTGGAGTATTCCGGCGAGAAAGTCCTGGCAGCCAAGGGCGGGCACATTCCCGGTGCGGTCAATTTCGAATGGACCGCCGGCATGGATCAGTCGCGCCAGCTGCGCATCCGCACCGACATGCCGCAGATCCTCGAACAACTCGGGATCAGCAAAGACAAAGAAGTGATTACCCACTGCCAGACCCACCACCGCTCTGGCTTCACCTATCTGGTGGCCAAGGCTCTCGGTTATCCGCGGGTCAAGGGCTACGCCGGCTCCTGGGGCGAATGGGGCAACCATCCCGATACCCCGGTAGAAATTCAAGATTTTTAAGGACTGTTAATGAACAAGCGTCTGTTTCTCCTCGGCCAGTACCTGCTGCCCCACAACTTGCTCTCGCGACTGGCCGGCTGCATCGCCGAATGCCGCGTGCGCTGGTTCAAGAATGCCTTTACCGCCTGGTTCGCCAAGCGCTATCAGGTGGACATGTCCCAGGCGCTGGTCGAAGACCTGACTGCCTACGAGCACTTCAACGCGTTCTTCACCCGCGCACTGAAAGACGGTGCCCGTCCGCTGGACGAAACGCCGGGTGCGGTCCTCAGCCCGGCCGACGGCGCGATCAGCCAGCTCGGCCCGATCGAACACGGTCGTATTTTCCAGGCCAAGGGCCACAGCTTCAGCGTGCTGGAACTGTTGGGTGGCGATGCGGCGAATGCTGCGCCGTTCATGGGCGGTGACTTCGCGACCATCTACCTGTCGCCGAAGGACTACCACCGCGTGCACATGCCGCTGGCCGGCACCCTGCGCGAGATGGTCTACATCCCGGGTCGTCTGTTCTCGGTCAACCAGACCACCGCTGAAAACGTTCCGGAACTGTTCGCCCGCAACGAGCGCGTGGCGTGCATTTTCGACACCGAGCGCGGCCCGA
Organism: Pseudomonas sp. GM33; assembly: GCF_000282295.1. Classification (NCBI taxonomy): domain Bacteria; kingdom Pseudomonadati; phylum Pseudomonadota; class Gammaproteobacteria; order Pseudomonadales; family Pseudomonadaceae; genus Pseudomonas; species Pseudomonas sp. GM33. The sequence goes on along the minus strand of NZ_AKJO01000122.1, from coordinate 39,264 downwards.
TGGCCGTGGTGCTGGTGGGCGCGATGATCGTGGCCTCGATTGAAACCGTCTGGGCCGGCCTGGTCACGCCGCCGAAACGCGAGCTGAAAACCTTCCGCTACAACGAAGCCGCTCGCGCGCCGATCCATCTGGAAAAAGGTGCGGAACTGGGCCGCTTCAAGCTGGGTTCGACCGCCGTCGTGCTGTTCGGGCCGGATCAGGTGAAGTGGGCTGAGGAGATGACTGCGGGCACAGCGGTGCAGATGGGCCAGGGCATGGGCTCACCAAAAGCCTGATAGACACCGCCATTCACTGTAGGAGCGAGCCTGCTCGCGATGGACGTTAACGATGACGCGGGCATTCTGAATGCCCGCGTCGCTCTCAGGTTCATCGCGAGCAGGCTCGCTCCTACAGTGGGTTTGCGTGTTACAGCTGGCCGTCGCGATCGCGGAAGCCCAGCAGGTACAGCACGCCATCCAGGCCCAGCGTCGAAATCGCCTGCTTAGCCGACTGTTTGACCAGCGGCTTGGCGCGGAACGCCACGCCCAACCCGGCAATCGCCAGCATCGGCAAGTCATTGGCACCGTCGCCGACCGCAATGGTCTGCTCCAGGCGCAAGCCTTCCTTGTGTGCCAGTTCCTTCAGCAAATCCGCCTTGCGCTGCGCATCGACAATCGGCTCGACCGCCACGCCGGTGACCTTGCCGTCGACCACTTCCAGTTCGTTGGCGAACACATAGTCGATTCCCAACTTGGCCTGCAGTTGCTTGGCGAAGTAGGTGAAGCCGCCCGACAGGATCGCAGTCTTGTAACCCAGGCGCTTGAGTTCGGCGAACAGGGTTTCCGCCCCTTCGGTCAGGCGCAACGAAGCACCGATGGAGTCCAGCACGCCAACGTCCAGACCTTTGAGCAGGGCCAGGCGCTCCTTGAAGCTGGCGCGGAAGTCCAGTTCGCCGGCCATTGCCCGCTCGGTGATTTCCGAAACCTTGTCACCCACGCCAGCCGCCTTGGCCAGTTCATCGATCACTTCGGCTTCGATCAGGGTCGAGTCCATGTCGAACACCGCCAGGCGACGATTGCGACGGAACAGCGAGTCTTCCTGGAAGGCGATGTCGACGTTCAGTTCCTGGGCGACGCTGAGGAATTCGGCCCGCAGCGCCTGCGGATCAGCCGCCTCGCCACGCACGGAAAACTCGATGCAGCCCTTGCCCTTGTCGGCCGGGGTGTCCAGCGGCATGCGCCCGGACAGACGATCGATGTGGTCGATGTTCAGGCCATATTTGGCAGTGATCGAACTCACGGCCTGCAACTGCCCGGCTGTCACCTTGCGGGTCAACAGGGTCACGATGTGGCGCTTTTTGCCCTGGTTGCCGACCCACTGCTGGTAATCCTGTTCGGACACCGGCGTGAAACGCACCTGTTGATCGAGCTCGTAGCCCTTGAACAGGATGTCCTTGAGCACGGACTTGCCTTGCTCGGTGTCGGGAATTTCAACCAGGATGCCGAACGACAAGGTGTCGTGGATCACCGCCTGACCGATGTCGAGAATGTTCACACCACCCTGGGCCAGAACGCCGGTAATGGCCGCAGTCAGACCCGGACGGTCGACTCCCGTGATGTTTATCAGGACGATTTCGCGCAAGGCGCACCCCCGCAGGTGGAAAAAAACCGCATTCTACCCACTTTCAGTGACCATCGGGCACCGTGAGCGCTTTGACGGTCTAGGGCCTGTCGCTATACTGCGCGTCAACTTCACGGACAAAAGAGCCGAGCTCAAGTGAACCGGCCCACGCCAGTAAAAACCGATAACTTCTTCCTGCTGATCTTCCGGGCACTGCGCCACCGCCGTGTACCGATTGCATTGCGCATCGCCAGCCATAACGTGATCCTGGTCGCCCTGGCCCTGGTCATCTATGCCGGTGTGATGGGCCTGCAGTTCAAGCAGGCCATGCACGAGCAGGCGGATGCGCTGGGCGAAAGCCTGACGACGCAGACGGCCACTTCGGCCACGGAGCTGTTGGTGTCCAACGACATCCTCAGCCTCAATGTGCTGCTCAATAACCTGACCAAGAACAAGCTGGTGGCCCACGCCGCCATCTACAGCCCGGACAACCGCATCCTTGCCGAATCCGGCCAGCGCCCCAAGCATGGCCTGCTGGGCGAGGCCGAAGGCATGTACCAGAGCAAGATCACCTTCCAGGACGTGACCGCCGGGCAGTTGCGCATCAGCCTGGACATGGATCAGTTCCAGCAGCCGATGACCATCAGCCTGCAAAGCATGGGCATCCTCAGCGCCATCCTGTTGGCCCTGTCCCTGGCCCTGAGCCTGCGCATGGGGCGTTATCTCTCGACGCCCCTGCTGCAATTGCGGGTGTGGCTGCGCAATATCGATGAATACACCCCGGCCACCGACCGCCAGGACGAAATCGGCGACCTGGCGCGTCAGCTGCACGCCAACTTCGCCCCGGAGCCCGCCCCTGTGCCGGAACCGAAGCCGGAATTCGACGACGCCGATGACGAGGCCGACCCGGCCTTCGAAGTCCGCAACCTGCGCGATCCGAGTTTCGACGAGAGCCGCCCGGTCGCGGCGCTCAAGCCAGCGCCACGGCAGATCGTCAGCACCGTCGAAGACGACGATGACGAGGACCCGTTCGCCGACCTGCGCGACGAGTCGCTGGACAGCACCCCGCAACCGGTGATTCGCAAGGCCACGCCGAGCGTGCCGCAACACAGCGCGGTACTGGCGGTGCAGCTGGGCTCCCAGGAGCAACTGCGACGCTTGCCGCGGGCGCGCCTTGAAGAACTGCTGGAGCGCTATCGCGATTGCCTCGACCAGGCCGCATCGCTGTATCAAGGCGAAGTGGAGACCTTGAACGATGGCAGCACGCTGATGTTGTTCCACACCGAAGACAGTGGCGACGATTACCTGACCAACGCCATTTGCTGTGGCGAGTTGCTACGGGCCTTGGGCCACCAGCTGCAGATCGAAGTCGCGGACAGCGGCATCACCCTGCAATTGCAGCTGGGCCTGACCCTGGGCGACGAACTGTTCGGCCTGAGCCAGATCGACCTGTTGCTGACCGACTCCGCCCAGGACGCCCTGGCCCTGTCGCAGCACAGCCGCAACCTGCTGCTGGTGGAGCGCAGGATCAGCGACGACGCCTTGATCCGCCAGCGCGCACGGATCCGCCCGATTGCCAGCCCTGAAGGTGCATGCTGCGTGGAGCGGTTGATGGAGCCGTATCCATCGATGCTGGAGCGGCAATTGGCGCGGATGCACGAGCGCCGGGCTTAAACCTTAGGCCCGGCCACAATGAAGCCCGCAGATGAGTGATCGTCTGCGGGCTTTTTTGTTGTCTGTACCTACGCCTTCGCGAGCAAGCCCGCTCCCACAGGTTCAGGGGTGTTCACATAATTTGTGTACGACACGGACACTGTGGGAGCGGGCTTGCCCGCGAAGAGGCCGGAACTGACGCCAGATATCCCCAGCCGGCAGAAACAATAAAGCCCGCACAAGGCGGGCTTTATTGGGGGAACAGCTTCAGTCCAGACTTAGAAGCGAAACACTTCCATATCCGTACGAATAGGCGCAGCCATCGGGATCTTCGGCTGCTTCTCCTGTTCTACCGCAGGTGCAGCCGCCTTGGCTGGCGCTTTACGCGGGGCTTCGGCGATCGGCGGCTGATTGGCCAGCGGCTTGAGCGCCACCGACAATTGCTCTGCCAGGCGTTGCAGCAACACGCCCTGCGCCTGAACCTGAGCCGCCGTACTACCGGCATGCTGTTCCTGCAAATGGATGATGCGATTATCACGGACCTGTCCGCGACGGTCGATCAGGCGCCATTGCGCATCGAGGATCGCCGGTTGCTTTGCACCCGAATCCAGGCGAGTGATGGTCAGCAGCACCTGAACGTCCGGGGTGAACCCCAATGTTGCCGGGGCCAACACTACGCGCTGGCTGTCCAGGTGACCTGCGACCTGACGCAGCAGCAACTGATCGATATCCGACGAAAGGCTGCCAGCCCAACGACCGTCGGTCGCTGCTTGCAAGCTGCCATCCGGCTGACGCTGCAACAGGGTTTCGCGCTGCAGGTAGTCGGCCACGGTGACCGGGCCCAACAATACCGCCATGCCCGCGTTCTGTGCAGGCTGAACCGGGTTTCCAGCGTCCAGCTGATACAGCGACACCGGTTGGTGAACGCTGCAACCCGCCAGGCCAAGAATGCCGGCGAGCATAAGAATAAAAGGAAGGCGCAGAGCAGTCATCGTCCCATCCAGGTGATCAATAAAAGGCTGATCACAGTGAAAATACTCAATAAATATGAAGAACGCGCGGCAGTGCCGGCGCTTGAAAGGCCATATCATCCGTGAATATGCGTTCCGACTCCAGCGCAAAGCGCCGAACTACGGGTTAAATCGTAGTTCGGCGCTTCTAAGTCGCCTAATTCAGGTTTTCGACGAGCAGCGCATCTACCCGCTGGAAGCCACGCGGCAACTTGTTGCCACGACGGCCACGTTCACCTTTGTAGTGTTCGAGGTCGTCCGTTTTCAGTGACAAGGTACGTTTCCCGGCCTGCAACACCAATGTTGCACCGTCCGGCAATACGGCGATGTCCGTCACATACTCTTCGCGACTGGCCACTCGCTCACCGGGAATCCCGATGATCTTGTTGCCTTTGCCTTTCCCTAATTGTGGCAGGTCGCTGATCTTGAAGATCAACAGGCGACCTTCGGTCGTCACCGACGCCAGCCAGTTCTGCTCACGATCGGCCACAGGGCGCGGCAGCATGACCTTGGCGTTGTTCGGCAGGCTCAACAGGGCCTTGCCCGCCTTGTTCTTGGCTTGCAGGTCCTCGCCCTTGACCACGAAACCGTAGCCGGCGTCGGAGGCAATCACGTACAACGCGTCATCTTCGGGCATCAGCACGCATTCGAAACTCGCACCTGGCGGCGGCGTCAGGCGACCGGTCAGCGGTTCGCCCTGGCCACGGGCCGACGGCAAGGTGTGGGCGGCCACCGAGTAACTGCGGCCGGTGGAGTCGATAAACACGGCAAACTGGTTGGAGCGCCCGGCGGCCAGCGCCTTGAAACCGTCTCCGGCCTTGTAGGAAAGCCCGGTGGCATCGATCTCGTGGCCTTTGGCGGAGCGAATCCAGCCTTTTTCCGACAGTACGACCGTCACTTTCTCGTTCGGCAGCAGATCGTGCTCGGTCAGGGCCTTGGCCTCGGCGCGCTCGACAATCGGCGAACGACGGTCGTCGCCGTAGGTTTCGGCGTCCTTGATCAGCTCGGTGCGCACCAGCTTTTTCAGCTTGGCTTCGCTGCTCAGCAGGGCTTGCAGCTTGGCTTGTTCCTTGAGCAGTTCATCCTGCTCGGCACGCAGCTTCATCTCTTCCAGTCGCGCCAACTGACGCAAACGGGTGTCGAGGATGTAGTCGGCCTGGATCTCGCTCAGGGCGAAGCGTTCGATCAGTTTGGCCCGTGGCTGTTCCTCGGTACGGATGATGTGGATCACTTCATCCAGATTGAGGTAGGCAATCAGCAAACCGTCCAACAGGTGCAGGCGACGCTCGACCTTGTCGAGGCGGAATTGCAGGCGACGACGCACGGTCTGCACCCGGAACTCCAGCCATTCGACCAGCAACGCGCGCAGGTTTTTCAGCTGCGGCTTGCCGTCCAGGCCGATGATGTTGATGTTGACCCGGTAGCTCGACTCCAGCTCGGTGCTGGCGAACAGGTGTTGCATCAAGGCATCGTGGTCGAAGTTCTTGCGCGCCCCCGGAATGATCACGATCCGGCACGGGTTTTCGTGGTCGGATTCGTCGCGCAGGTCGGCGATTTGCGGGGCCTTGGACGGCTTGGCCTGCATCATCGCGGCGATCTGTTCCAGCACCTTGGCGCCCGAGACCTGATGTGGCAACGCGGTGACGATGATGTCGCCGTCTTCGATGTGATACACGGCACGCATGCGCACCGAACCGCGACCGGTTTCGTAGATTTTCAGCAGGTCGGCGCGCGGGGTGATGATTTCAGCTTCGGTCGGGTAGTCCGGGCCCTGGATGTGTTCACAGAGCTGTTCGACCGTGGCCTTGGGCTCATCGAGCAAACGCACGCACGCCGTGGCGACTTCGCGCAGGTTGTGCGGCGGCACGTCGGTGGCCATGCCCACGGCGATGCCGGTGGTGCCGTTGAGCAGAATGTTCGGCAAACGGGCCGGCAGGACCAGCGGCTCGTCCAGCGTGCCGTCGAAGTTCGGCCCCCAGTCCGCCGTGCCTTGGCCCAGCTCGCTGAGCAGCACTTCGGAATAACGCGACAGCCGCGCTTCAGTGTAACGCATGGCGGCGAAGGATTTGGGATCATCCGGCGCACCCCAGTTGCCCTGGCCGTCGACCAGCGTGTAGCGATAGCTGAACGGCTGGGCCATCAGGACCATGGCTTCGTAGCAGGCCGAGTCGCCGTGGGGGTGGAATTTACCGAGCACGTCACCGACGGTACGCGCCGATTTCTTGTGCTTGGAATCGGCGTCCAGCCCCAGCTCGCTCATGGCGTAGACGATACGCCGCTGTACCGGTTTCAGACCGTCGCCGATATGCGGCAGGGCACGGTCCATGATCACGTACATGGAGTAGTTGAGGTAGGCATTTTCGGTGAAGTCAGCCAATGACCGGCGTTCTACACCGTCCAGGCTGAGATCAAGGGAGTCGCTCATGCGGGCCTCATCGGTTCGTTGTCTGGCGCAGCAGCATGGTGCCACCGCGCTGGGTAAATTCAAGTTTGTTCAGTGCGCTCATGCCGAGCAACACCTGATCGCCGTGCAGCCCCGGGGCCACCAGCGCGCGCACATCCCGCAGCACGATGTCGCCCAGTTGCAGGCGTTCAATACGGGTGCGGTAGCCCTGGCTCAGGCCATTGGCCGTACTCAGGGTCACGCCGAATCCTTCTTCGAGCTTCAAACGCTTGGCCAGGTCCGCCGGAATCGACACATCGGTCGCCCCGGTATCGAGCATGAAGTCCACCGGCTGGCCGTTGATCTGACCGCTGGCAACGAAATGCCCCTGCACATTGCTAACCAGTTTCACCTCGATGAAACCTTCGCCCTGCTCCGAGCTGACCACCACGTTCGGGTTTTGCTGCCGTGCTTCCCACTGGCCGAAAAACCGCGTGGCCAGAAACAGCGCTGCGCACCAGGCCAGCACCATGAACACCCGGCCGATGCGCTGCCCCGGCGTTTGTCGGCTCATGGCTTGGCACTCCAGCCACCTTCCGGCGCAGCGAAACGCCAGACCACCGGACGCACTTCGCCATCGACACGGGCGCCAAAATTGTTGTCAACGCCAATCCAGGCGCCATCGGCATCCACGACCAACGCTTCTTCCAGCCCGTAGTTCTGTGGATAACGCCGGTTTTCCTGCAATAACTCGGCGGCGTACGACCAGCAGCGCTCGACCCTGGCCGTCTGCGGATCCCGGCGACAAATCTGATAGGCGTTGCGTTCAAGGGTGAACAGCTTGCCGTTGAACAGCGACAGGTCAGAGAAATCCTGCGAGACAGCTTTGGCGTGGGGAAACTGCTCGGGTTGCATTTCCATGCCCGCCTCGCTCAGCAGCACGCAGCCACCGTCGCAATCCCACAACGTCTGTTTGCGCTTGACCATCAGCAGCCCGCGACCTTGGCGCTCGGCGGCGAGCCACATCTGATCGCCCGCCGGATTGACCGCCAGCCCTTCGAACAGCGCATTGAATTGCAGTAACAGACCTCTGGCCCGTGCCTCGCGAACCATCATCGGCGAAATTTTCAACCAGGTAGCAGGCCCCGTTGGCGGCACTTGCAAGACAGCGGCATGGCCTTCGCTGACGATGTAGCGATTGCCGGCGCGGTCGCAAGTGATGCCTTCGAAGTCCAGATCGCCGCCACGCACGAACGAAGCCCCCCAGACACTAGACTTCAACCCCCAGGGCAAGCCGCTGTCGGGCACCGGCGGCACGTCAATGTGCACCGCTTCGGCCTGCCAGGCAGGTCCGCGGGTATCGAGGCGATAGATCTGGTCATCGTCGCGGTCGGAAACTGCCCACAGGTCTTTGCCGCACTGCGCCAGCCCGGACAGGTTGCCGCCGCGCATGCTGTCGACGACATGCCCGGACAACAGACGCAGCTGTGGCGCCGGCTCGGCAGATACCGAAATCGACGTCAGCAGCAACGCACAGGTCAGGGCAAAGCCCAGACGCATCAGCCCAGTACCTCGGCCAGGTTGCCCTTGGACTCCAGCCAGGTCTTGCGATCACCGGCGCGTTTCTTCGCCAGCAGCATGTCCATCATTTCCGAGGTAGCCTCGAAATCTTCCAGGGTCAACTGCACCAGACGCCGAGTGTTCGGGTCCATAGTGGTCTCGCGAAGCTGCGGCGGGTTCATTTCACCCAGCCCTTTGAATCGGGTGACCTGCGGCTTGCCGCGCTTCTTCTCGGCCACCAGACGATCGAGGATGCCGTCGCGTTCGGCTTCATCCAGGGCGTAGTAGATTTCCTTGCCCAGGTCGATGCGGTACAGCGGCGGCATGGCCACGTAGACGTGACCGGCATCTACCAGCGGGCGGAAGTGCTGGACGAACAAGGCGCACAGCAAAGTCGCGATGTGCAGACCGTCGGAGTCGGCGTCGGCGAGGATGCAGATTTTGCCGTAACGCAGCTGGCTCATGTCGGCAGCGCCCGGATCGACACCGATCGCCACGGCGATATTGTGCACTTCCTGGCTGGCCAGCACTTCGCTGCCGTCGACTTCCCAGGTGTTGAGGATCTTGCCGCGCAGCGGCAGGATCGCCTGGAACTCTTTGTCCCGCGCCTGCTTGGCCGAGCCGCCGGCGGAATCACCTTCCACCAGGAACAGCTCGGAACGCATCGGGTCCTGCCCGGCACAGTCGGCCAGCTTGCCCGGCAGCGCAGGGCCCTGGGTAATGCGTTTGCGCTCGACCTTCTTGCTGGCCTTGAGGCGACGGCCGGCGTTGTTGATCGCCAGTTCCGCCAGCAGCATGCCGGTTTCCGGGTGAGCGTTGAGCCACAGGCTGAACGCATCCTTGACCACACCGGAGACGAACGCCGCCGCTTCACGGGACGACAGGCGCTCCTTGGTCTGGCCGGAGAATTGCGGCTCCTGCATCTTCATCGACAGTACGAAGGCAATGCGTTCCCAGACGTCTTCCGGCGCCAGCTTCACGCCGCGCGGCAACAGGCTGCGGAATTCGCAGAACTCGCGCATGGCGTCGAGCAGACCTTGGCGCAAGCCGTTGACGTGGGTACCGCCCTGGGCGGTCGGGATCAGGTTGACGTAGCTTTCCTGTACCGCGTCGCCACCTTCGGGCAGCCACAGCAGCGCCCAATCCACCGCTTCCTTATTACCGGCCAGGCTGCCGCAGAACGGCTCGTCCGGCAGGCGCTCGAATTCGCTGACCGCGTCTACCAGGTAGGAACGCAGGCCGTCTTCGTAATGCCATTCGACTTTTTCGCCGGTGGCCTTGTCTTCAAAGCTGACCAGCAACCCCGGGCACAACACGGCCTTGGCCTTGAGCACGTGCTTGAGGCGGCTGATGGAGAATTTCGGGGAGTCGAAGTATTTCGGATCCGGTGCGAAGAACACACTGGTGCCGGTGTTGCGTTTGCCGACAGTGCCGACGATCTCCAGTTCGGTAGCCTTGTAGCCATCCTTGAAGGTCATCTGGTACTCGTTGCCGTCACGCTTGACCCGCACCCGCACTTCGGTGGACAAGGCGTTGACCACGGAAATACCCACCCCGTGCAAACCGCCGGAGAACTGGTAGTTCTTGTTGGAGAACTTGCCACCGGCATGAAGCTTGGTGAGGATCAACTCGACGCCCGAAACACCTTCCTCGGGGTGAATGTCCACCGGCATGCCACGGCCGTCATCGCTGACTTCCAGGGAATGGTCAGCATGCAGGATCACCTGTACCGATGAGGCATGCCCGGCCAGGGCTTCGTCGACACTGTTGTCGATGACTTCCTGGGCAAGGTGGTTCGGCCGACTGGTGTCGGTGTACATGCCGGGGCGTTTGCGCACCGGGTCGAGGCCCGAGAGGACTTCGATGGCGTCGGCGTTATAAGAGCTAGCGCTGGGAGTGGCCATGGGGTCTCGTCGTCAGTGTTCGGTGAAAAAAGAATTCATGGGGCTATCGCTCACAATGCGCTGAAATCGATTGCCTGATACAAATCGGCGCCGATGCCGGCAAAACTCAACATGGCCGGCAGTCGCGTGGCAAAACCCTGGAAACTGTGGTCGCCACCGGCCTGGATACGCAAGGCGCATGCCCGGTAATACTGCTGGGCGAGACGATAGTCCAACGTTTCGTCAGCTGTCTGCAACCATACCTGATAACGCTGCGGATCCCGGGGTGCCGGCACTTCCAGCTCGGCCAGGGCCGTCACGTGGTCGTGGGTCAATTCCCAGGCCTCCTCGGTATACAGGTTTTTCTGCGTCCCCAGATAGCCGTCGAACATCCGGTGCGGGCTGACGGCAGGGTTGATCAACAGGGCTTTCAAGCCATGGCGCTCGGCCAGGTGAGTGGCATAGTAGCCGCCGAGGGAGCTGCCGACCAGCAGTGGCCGCCCCAGTTCGGCGATCGCCTGCTCCAGCTGCTCGATAGCCTGGCGCGGGTGGTGGTGCAATGCCGGAACGCGCAACTGTTCACTCAGGCCCAGACGTTCCATCACCTCGACCAACTGGCAGGCCTTCTTCGACAACGGCGAGCTGTTGAAGCCGTGGATATAAAGGATCGAACCGGACATTTGAGTTCCCTGTGCGTCGGCTAAAGAGGCGGAGTTTACAGGGACTCTGGGGAATCGGGGATATCCGCGAAATTCGAGGTATCTTTGAAGACGTCATCGCGAGCAAGCTCGCTCCCACAGGGGATTTGTGAATGACGCAGATCCAATGTGGGAGCGGGCTTGCTCGCGAAGGGCGCGCCCCGGTTTTCCAGAAAAATGAAAAATCAGTAGCCGTTGGAACCGTAATCTACGGTGAAATCGAACCCGGTGACCCGCTCCACACCGGTTTCCAGCCCCCCATCGGGCAGCAGTCGCAACCAGCGATACCCCGGCGCCTGTTCCCCGACCTTGAAATCCTCGCTGCCCGGCTCGAACTGGATGCAGGTCGAGGGCGAGGCAATCAATCGCACGCCATTGCGCCTCTGATCGATTTCCTGGTGCACATGCCCCCACAACACCGCGCGAACCTGTTCGAAACGGTCCAGCACGGCGAACAACGCCTCAGGATTGCGCAGGCCAATCGGTTCCATCCAGGCACAACCAATGGACACCGGGTGATGGTGGAAGCACACCAGATGATGGCGTTCCGGCGCTTCGCTCAGCGAGCGGGCGAGCAACTGCAGCTGTTCATCCTGCAAATATCCCGGCACCGAGCCCGGCACCGCCGAATCGAGCATCGTGACCCGCCAGTTGCCGATATCCACCACAGGTTCGAGCAAAGCGCTCTGCACCGCCGCCTCGGCCATGATCTGCGGCTCATCGTGATTGCCGGGAATCCAGCGTGCCGGCGCATCGAGCTGGCGCGTCATCTCGCGAAATTGCCGATAGGACGCCAGCGTCCCGTCCTGGGACAGATCACCGGTGGCCAGGATCAAATCGATCTGCGGCTGTTGCGCGCGCACCAGTTCGATGACCTTTTGCAGGCTGTCACGGGTGTTCATGCCCAGCAACGCAGCGTCCGCTTCGGCAAACAGATGGCTGTCGGAGAGTTGCACCAGCAACGCCGGATCGGCGGTGGTCAATGTGGATACGCTCGGCAAGGCGTTCTCCCAGGGCGTGATCACGGGGATGGGTAAGTGCCGCAATTATGCTGGGGGACGATCGAAAGGGGAAATCCGTGAACCTGACGCAGTTCACAACTGCGCTTCACGGTTAACGTACGACTTCGTACTCATGCCCCAGCGCCAGGCAATGGCTCAGCCATTCGCCCAGAAACATGTTCAGCTGGGCTTTTTCGTCCGGCTGGTGCATCGAGGCGTTCGGGTAAGGATAGATGCCGCGAAAGCGTCGTGCATGTTCGGCGCTGACCACTTCGGCCATGCGCGCGTCGTGATAGACCTGCACTTCCAGTTGCGGCACCGGCAGCCATGGCAGGCTGTGTTCCTGGCGCACTTGCAGAGTCGTGGTGTAAGGACAGGTCAGCAATACCTCCAGGGCCAGCACGCCGAGCATCTGGTCGCCATGGGTCACGGCGATGCGCCGCGCGGCAGGCTCGCTGCGCATGTCCGGCAGCAGTCGCATCAGGCGCGCGTAGTTCGCCTCGCAGGACGCTTGCAGCCCCACCAGGTCTACCCGATAGCGATCGCGCAGCTTGTTTACGACCATAACCCCCTCACTTCAACGCGGTTCAAAGCCAGCCATTGCAAGGCAATGATGCTCGCCGCGTTGGCAATACGCCCGTCGCGCACGGCTTGCAGGGCATCTTCGAAAGCCCAGACCGTGACGCGGATGTCTTCTGCCTCTTCCTCCAGCCCATGCAGGCCGCCAACCCCGGTAGTGTCACAACGCCCCAGGTACAAATGCACGAATTCGTTACTGCCGCCCGGCGATGGAAAATATTTGAGCATCGGCCAGAGCGCCCCGATTTCCAGCCCAGCTTCCTCCTGCGCTTCGCGGTGAGCAACTGCTTCCGGCACTTCATCCTTGTCGATCAGACCAGCGACCAGTTCGATCAGCCACGGGTTGTCGGCCTTGCCCATGGCGCCGACGCGAAACTGCTCGATCAGCACCACTTCATCGCGCTGCGGATCGTAAGGCAACATGCAGACCGCATCATGGCGAACGAACACTTCACGATTGATCTCACGGCTCATGCCACCGGCGAACAATTCGTGGCGCAAGTGCACGCGTTCGAGCTTGTAGAAACCCTCGTAGCATTTTTCGCGCCGCACGATATCAACGGCGGTCGGAATGGCGTTGGCAAAATCCGTCATGACAATCCTCGTGACTGCGAATCCTGAACGAGGCTCCTATCTTCCTGGGCCTCGACTTCGCGCCATCCTAACGCGCCCGCGATGTTTGATGCAGCCCCTTTCCCGTCAGCGGGATGGACGGTGAAGGCGAAACCCTCTCTAATTAGCTTAGTGGCGAACTGATTGCTTTGTTGAGAGTCGAAGCCGGTAACTTTTTGCCTTCCCCTGTTTCAGAAAGGACGCCCATGTCGCTTTTCAAAATCGCCTCCGTGGCCGCCATCGCCTTGACCCTGGGCGCTTGCGCGAGCCTGTTCCAGCCCACCTACCGGACGCCGCTGGAAACCACCCGCGACGCTTCCGAGCAACTCAAGCCCGGTTGCAGCAACCCGGAGTGCCCGCTGGTCAACATCGACACCCTGCACTTTCCGGACGAGCCTGCCCTGGACGGCATCATCGAAAAACGCCTGCTGCAAATGACCCGCACCTCGCCCGACGCGCCGGTCGCCCCGACCCTGGCAGCCTATCGCGAAGAGTTTTTGCGCACCGCCGGCCCGCGCAACAGCAGCTATCTGCAGGCAAAGGTACGTGAGCAGCATGACGGCTTGGTGATCATCGAATTGTCCAGCTACCTGGACACCGGCGGCGCCCATGGCACACCTGGGCGGGGTTTCATCAACTACTCGCGCCAGCAGCATAAAGTGCTGACGTTGTCTGACATGTTGGTGCCGGGACAGGAAGACGCGTTCTGGAAAGCCGCGCAAGTGGCGCACAACAGCTGGCTGATCAGCACCAAGCTCGATCAGGAACCGGAGTTCGTGAAGAGCTGGCCGTTCCAGAAAACCCAGAACGTGGCGCTGACCTACGGCGGGGTGATCCTCAAGTACGAAACCAGCACCATTGCGCCTTACGCGCTGGGCCATGTCGAACTGAAGATCCCCTACCCTCGCCTGAACGGCATCATCAAGCCCGAGCTGTTTCCCGGCCGTAACTGAAGGCCCGGCCCAGCACCAGCTGCAGCAACCCTGCCAGGACCAGCGCCGGCAGGGTCGCCCCCACGTCCGGATACAGGTTGGCGAGCAGATGGTAAGTGCTGATCCCACCCAGCCAGGCCAGCAGCGCCGGCCAGCGCAAAGCGGCTGAAGCCACCTGGCCACTGCGCTTGCGCAGGATGAAGTGGTCCACCAGCACCACGCCGAACAACGGCGCAAACACCGAACCGATCAGCAGCAGGAAGTTCTGGTACTGGGCCAATGGTGCCAGCAGGGCAATCAGCGTACAGATAACGCCGATGGCCAAGGCGAGATGCTCGACTTTGGCACGCAACAGAATCCCGCTGGACACCGCTGCCGAGTGAATATCGGCAAAGGCGTTTTCCGATTCATCCAGAAGAATCAGCAGCAGCGGAATCCCCAGGCCGGCACCGGCCAGCGCCAGCAGCAACGCATTGACTTCACCGCTCGGCGCGAATGCCAAGGTGTAGGCCACACCCAGGCTCATCAGCCAGAAGTTACCGATAAAGAATCCGATGGCCGTGCCACCGAAGACGTTTTTCGCCCGCTTGCCGAACCGCGAGTAGTCGGCGATCAGCGGCAGCCAGGACAGCGGCATGGCAATGGCGATGTCGAAACCCACGGCAAACGGCATCGAACCGTCACCGGCCTGGGCCCACAATGCAGCCAGGTCAGCCTTGGCGAACAGGTTCCAGGTCAGCCAGATGCACGCGGCCAGCAGCAGCCAGATACCCCACTTGCGCAGGATCTGCCGGACGAAAGTCAGCGGGCCACTGACCGCCAACAGGGTCGCCAGGGCGCCGAAGAACAGGGTCCAGAGCAGCGGATTGGACAGCAGGCTGCCTTCGCTGAAGGCCTTCGCGCCCAACAGGCTGGCGGCATCGCGCATGACAATGATTTCGAACGAACCCCAACCGATCAGTTGCAGCAGGTTCAGCACCGCCGGCAGGCTCGCCCCCTTGGCACCGAGGCTGAGCTTGAGCGCGGCCATCGACGACAAGCCGGTGTCACTGCCAATCACCCCGACCGCCGCCAGCAGCAGAACGCCGACCAGGGTGCCGAGGAAAATCGCCAGCAACGAACCGGACAGGCCCAGGCCCGGTGCGAGCAATGCGCCGGTCTGCAACACCATCAGGCCGATGCCGAGGGAGAACCACAGGGAAAACAGATCGCGACCGCCGAACACACGTTTGTCGGTTGGCACCGCGATGTCGGGGGAGTAAGTGCTGGGTTGAATGCTCAAAGGTGTTATCTCAGAGGGACATTTGTTGTTGTTAAGATCGCCATCGCGAGCAAGCTCGCTCCCACATTGGACCTGTGCCGTTCACAAATCCCCTGTGGGAGCGAGCTTGCTCGCGATGGCGGCAGTGCAAGCACCGCCGACCTCAGGTCAGATCAAACTTTCTTGTACAGCTGACTGCCTTCCTGCTTGAAGCGCTCGGCCTGTTCGGCCATGCCCTGGGCGACGTCCACGTCGACCGCTTCGATCCGTTGGTTGGCCGCATACTCGCGGACTTCCTGGGTGATTTTCATCGAGCAGAACTTCGGCCCGCACATCGAGCAGAAGTGCGCGACCTTGGCCGAATCCTTCGGCAGGGTTTCGTCGTGATACGAGCGCGCGGTGTCCGGATCGAGGCCCAGGTTGAACTGGTCTTCCCAGCGGAACTCGAAACGCGCCTTGCTCAAGGCATTGTCGCGGATCTGTGCGCCCGGGTGCCCCTTCGCCAGATCGGCGGCGTGCGCGGCGATCTTGTAGGTGATGATCCCGGTCTTCACGTCATCCTTGTTCGGCAGCCCCAAGTGCTCCTTCGGCGTCACGTAGCAGAGCATGGCGCAACCGAACCAGCCGATCATTGCCGCACCGATGCCCGAGGTGATGTGGTCGTAGCCCGGCGCGATGTCGGTGGTCAGCGGGCCGAGGGTGTAGAACGGCGCCTCGTCGCAGCACTCCAGCTGCTTGTCCATGTTCTCCTTGATCAACTGCATCGGCACGTGCCCCGGACCTTCGATCATGCACTGCACGTCGTGTTTCCAGGCAATCTTGGTCAGCTCGCCGAGGGTTTCCAGCTCGCCGAACTGCGCTTCGTCGTTGGCGTCGGCAATCGAGCCCGGACGCAGGCCGTCGCCCAGCGAGAAGCTGACGTCGTAGGCCTTCATGATTTCGCAGATTTCGTCGAAATGGGTGTAGAGGAAGTTCTCTTTGTGGTGCGCCAGGCACCATTTGGCCATGATCGAACCGCCACGGGACACGATGCCGGTCACACGCTTGGCGGTCATCGGTACGTAGCGCAGCAACACGCCGGCGTGGATGGTGAAGTAGTCGACGCCCTGCTCGGCCTGTTCGATCAGCGTGTCGCGGAACAGCTCCCAGGTCAGGTCTTCGGCCACACCGTTGACCTTCTCCAGCGCCTGGTAGATCGGCACTGTACCGATCGGCACCGGCGAGTTGCGGATGATCCACTCACGGGTTTCGTGAATGTGCTTGCCGGTGGACAGGTCCATGACCGTGTCCGAACCCCAGCGAATGCCCCAGGTCAGTTTCGCCACTTCTTCTTCGATGGACGAACCCAGGGCGCTGTTGCCGATGTTGCCGTTGATCTTCACCAGGAAGTTACGGCCGATGATCATCGGTTCCAGTTCGGTGTGGTTGATGTTGGCCGGGATGATCGCGCGGCCGCGGGCGATTTCTTCGCGGACGAATTCAGGGGTGATTTCTTTCGGGATGCTCGCGCCGAAGCTGTGGCCGGCGTGCTGTTGCTTCAACAGGCCGGCGGCGCGGGCCTCTTGCAGCTTCATGTTTTCGCGGATGGCGACGTATTCCATCTCGGCGGTGATGATGCCTTTGCGCGCGTAGTGCATCTGGCTGACGTTGGCCCCGGCCTTGGCGCGGCGCGGGTTGTTCACGTGGGCAAAGCGCAGTTTGGTCAGCTCTGGATCGGCAAGGCGCTCCTGACCGAAGTTCGAGCTCAGGCCACTCAGGCGTTCAGTGTCACCACGGTCGTCGATCCACGCCGAACGCACGTCGCCCAGGCCTTTACGCACGTCAATCACCACGTTGGGATCGGTGTAGGGACCCGAGGTATCGTAGACAGTCACCGGGGCGTTGATTTCGCCACCGAAGTCAGTCGGCGTCACGTCCAGGGTGATTTCGCGCATCGGCACGCGGATGTCCGGACGAGAGCCCTGGACGTAGACTTTTTGCGAACGGGTAAAAGGTTGAACCGACTGCTCATCGACCTTGGCCGATTCACTGAGGTTGATCGCGTTTTTTGCTTTTATGGTCATCACGGGCTCTCCAGACAGCATCCAGGCAGTGGATTGTCGGAGCAGAACCTGAAAGGCACGGACGCACCAGGACTGGTGCTGTGCGTCGTCACACAGGGAGCGTTCGATTGTCGAACAATTTCCCGGACGAAGCACAAGAGGACTCGCCGGGTGACGAGAAATCTTGTTCCCTACGCAGGCGCTAACCTGATCAGGTTCAACGGGATCCGAAATTATTCGATCTCAGCCTCATAGCAAGGCACCCCGACAAGAACCCGGCCAGTCTAGACACAACTGGCAAAGAACGCCAACCCCCCGGCAAATAGCATGATGAATGGCGTAATAACACGCAGTATCAGGATTGTTGCCCCCCCAATGCGCAACTACACTCGCTACGCTGAGCCGCGCATTGACGCTGTCGAAGCAGGGCCTTAGCCTTGGCGCTCAAATTACCTTTGTAATATCAATTCTAGGGATCGTCTATGCTGCGCAAACTCTCACTGGCCCTTGCCGTGTCTTGTGCGTCCAACGGATTGGCCTGGGCAGCAGATGCGCCCTTATCGAACAAGAACGACCTCGTCAGCGTTTATCAGGAAGCCGTCAACAACAACGCCGATCTGGCGGCGGCCATCGCCCAATACGGCGCGCAGAAGGAAGTCGTGCCCCAGGCCCGCGCCGGGCTGCTGCCGAACCTCTCGGGCGGTGCGAATGTTTCCGAGGTGCGTACGTCGCTCGATCAACCTTCGGGCACGTCCAACCGCGATGCTCATTCCTACCAGGCCACTTTGGCGCAGCCGCTGTTCCGGGCTGACCGCTGGTTCCAGTTCCAGGCCGCCAAGGAAGTCAATGAACAGGCCGCCCTGCAACTCTCGGCGACCGAGCAGAACCTGATCCTGCAAACCGCCGACAGCTATTTCAACGTGCTGCGCACCCAGGACAACCTGGCCTCGACCAAGGCCGAAGAAGCGGCGTTCAAGCGCCAGCTCGATCAATCCAACGAGCGTTTCGATGTCGGCCTCTCGGACAAGACCGACGTATTGAACTCACAGGCCAGCTACGATACCGCGCGCGCCAACCGCATCGTTGCGCAGCGCCAGGTGGACGACGCCTTTGAAGCATTGATCACCCTGACCAACCGTCAGTACAACTCGATCTGGGGCATCAGCCATAACCTGCCAATCCTGCCGCCGGTACCGAACGACGCCAAGGCCTGGGTCGAAACCGCGGGCAGGCAGAACCTCAATCTGCTGGCCAGCAACTATGCCGTCAGCGCCGCCGAGCAAACCCTCAAGCAACGCAAGTCCGGGCACTTGCCAACGGTTGATGCGATCGCCAAGTACGAGAAAGGCGACAACGATGCACTGGGCTTCAGCAACCCGAACAACCTTCCCCAGGCGTACGGCGGCGACGTCGATCAAACCACCGTCGGCCTGCAACTGAACATCCCGATCTACAGCGGAGGCCTGATCAACTCCCAGGTGCGTCAGTCGTATGCACAACTGGACCAGACCGAGCAGCAACGCGAAGCCCTGCGCCGCAGCATCGTGGAAAACACCCGCGACCTGCACCGCGCGGTGAACACCGATGTCGAGCAGGTACAGGCGCGCAAGCAATCGATCATCTCCAACCAGAGTGCGGTGGAAGCGACTGAAATCGGCTATCAGGTGGGTACGCGAAACATCGTCGACGTGCTGGATGCGCAGCGCTCGCTCTACAACTCGGTGCGCGACTACAACAACACCCGCTACGACTACATCCTCGACAACCTGCGCTTGAAGCAACAGGCCGGCACGTTGAATCCGGGGGACCTGCAAAACCTCGCACGCTGGCTCAATCCCAACTACAACCCGGACAAGGATTTCCTGCCACCGGATCTGGCCAAGGCGGCAGCAGAGCAGTTGAAAGCGCGGCCGGAGCAGTAAAAGCAAAAGCTTCGCGAGCAAGCCCGCTCCCACATTGAACTATTGTCGTACACAAAACCTGTGCTCACAGAAGATCCAATGTGGGAGCGGCGGTGCGACGATTCGACTTGCTCGCGAATGAAGGCAGCGCGGTCTACCGCTCGATCAACCGCCCCAATCCGTCCAGCAAGCGCTGCAACGCCCCCTGGTTGGCGCGCATCACCTTCAACCCGGCCACTGCCATGCGCTGTGCATCACGGGGCAGTTCGAACAGCCGCTGCACCGCAATCGCCAACCCTTCGGCATCGTCCACCTCCTGCAAAGCCCCGGCACTGCGCAACTGCGCAGCAATTTCGAGGAAGTTGAAAAGATGCGGCCCGCTCAGCACCGGTTTGGCCAGGGCCGCCGGCTCCAGCAGGTTATGCCCGCCGTTCGGCACCAGGCTGCCGCCGACGAAAGCACTGTCAGCCAGGGCGTAGAGAAACAGCAACTCGCCCATGGTGTCGCCCAGCAACACTGAAGTATCGGCACTGACCGCGTCGCCACTGGAGCGCCGGACGGTGGCAAACCCTTGTTGCTGGCACAGCCCGTACACCGAATTGAAGCGTTCCGGATGACGCGGTACCAGAATCAGCAACGCATCGGGGTGACTGGCCAGCAATTGACGATGAGCCGCCAGCACGACCTCGTCTTCGCCGTCATGGGTACTGGCCGCGATCCACACCGGTCGCTCCAGCGCCTGCCATTGCCCGCGCAACTGACTGGCGCGCTCGAGCAGTTGCGGGTCGATGGTCAGGTCGAACTTGATCGAACCGGTGACCTCGATGGTTTCCGGCCGCGCACCCAGATCACGCAAGCGTTGGGCTTCGGCCTCGGTCTGCACCGCGAACAGGCTCATCTCGGCCAGCATCGGTTGGGTCAATTTACGGAAGCGGCCATAGCCCCTGGCCGAACGCTCGGACAGTCGTGCATTGGCCAGCGCTACGGGAATCCCGCGTTTGGCACATTGATGGATATGGTTAGGCCACAGCTCGGTTTCCATGATCACCGCCAGTTTTGGCCGGACCCGATCGAGGAAGCGCCGGGCGGCGCACGGCAAATCGTAAGGCAGATAGCAGTGCTGGATGCGCGGCTCATTGGCAAACAGGGCCAGGATGCGTTCCGAACCGGTCGGCGTCATGCAGGTCACGGTGATCGGCAGAGTCGGGTAACGCGCCAGCAAGGCGCGGATCATCGGCGCGGCAGCAATGCTTTCGCCCACCGACACGGCATGCACCCAGATGCCGCCCGGCTTCATCGCCGGCATCCCATAGGAGAAGCGCTCGCCGATGCGCTTGGCATACGCTGGCGCCTTGCGCGCGCGCAGCCAAAGCCGAATCGCTACCAGTGGCAGCCCCAGATAAAACAGCGCGGTATAGAGAGTTCTATTCATGGCGGCGGAGTTTATCGGCTTTTTTCACCAATCGTCTGCAAGTGCACGGCAAAACGTTCGGCGAGCCAGCGTGCGGCCGGACCGAGGGGCTCGTCCCGGCGCCATACCAGCTCCACCACCAGGGCCGGCGGGGTCCATTCGCTGACCAGTTCGACCATCTGGTTCTGATAAGTCGGGTATTGCACCACGTGGCGCGGCAACCACGCCCAGCCGAGGCCGCGCACCAGCCATTCGGCCATCACATAGAAGCTGTCGGCGCGCCAGACTTGCGGGCTGGCGGGATCACTGCCCGGATAAATGCTCGACTCCGTGGACATCAGCAACTGCCGATGCTGCGCCAATTGCTGGCCGTCCACCGTGCCTTTGCCCGCCAACGGATGATCCTTGCCGCACACCGTGACCATTTCCACGCTGCCCAGCACGCGACGCTCAAGCGCCTCGGGAATCTGATCGTGAAAGAACAGCAACCCCAGATCGGCGCGCCGCTCCACCAGCTTGCGCGCGACATCGCCCTGGGCGGCACTGGTCAGTTGCACTTCAAGGCTGGGGAATTTTTCCGCCAGGGCCTCGAAGCTTTCGATGATCGGCTGATAAGGCATTGCCTCATCCTGCGCCACGCGCAGTCGTGCCTCCTGGCCGCGCATCATCGCCAATGCCCGGCCATTGAGTCGTTCACACTGACGCAACACTTCCCGCGCTTCGTCCAGCAAAGCGGTACCGGCTTCAGTGAGCTTCGGCTGACGGCCGCTGCTGCGGTCGAACAGGCTGACGCCCAGGTCATCCTCCAGCAACGCTATCGCACTGCTGACAGCCGACTGCGCCTTGCGCTGATCCCGCGCCACGGCCGAAAACGAACGCTGCTCCGCTACGCTGACAAACAACCGCAGTTGCTCCAGATTCCACTGCATGCTCATGGCTCAACCCATCTCTTTAACAGATAGGTAATGACTTTACCGCATCTGGCAAATCACTAGAATGCCGACCTCAGAGAGCAACACTTCATACGAGGATTGACCCATGACCGCTTACTACTACCTGGCCATTGCCATCTGCGCCGAAGTGATTGCCACTGTTTCGATGAAAGCCGTCAAAGGCCTCAGCACCCCGCTGCCACTGGTGCTGGTCATCCTCGGCTACGGCATTGCCTTCTGGATGCTGACCCTGGTGGTGCGCAGCGTTCCCGTGGGTGTGGCGTATGCCGTATGGGCCGGCATGGGGATCGTGATGGTCAGCGTCGCGGCGCTGTTTATCTACGGGCAGAAGCTGGATGTGCCGGCGATGCTGGGGATGGCGTTGATTGTGCTGGGGGTTGTGGTCATCCAGCTCTTCTCCAAGACTGCAGGGCATTAGAACTCGAAACGCGACCCCCTGTGGGAGCGAGCTTGCTCGCGATGACGGCATGGAATTCAACATCAATGTTGACTGACCCACCGCTATCGCGAGCAAGCTCGCTCCCACAGGGTTACTCGTTGGCTCGAGAGTACTGGCGTCAGCCCCTCCAATCTTCGAGTCTGTATACTGCGCCCTCGTCTTGAACACAGAGGTCGCTGCATGCCATCCGTTATTTCCACCGACGTTCTGATTGTCGGCGCTGGTGTCGCCGGCCTCTGGCTGAATGCGCGCCTGCGCCGCCAGGGTTTTTCGACCGTGCTGGTGGAAAGCGCCAGCCTCGGCGGCGGGCAGACCGTGAAGTCCCAGGGCATTATCCACGGTGGTGCCAAGTACGCATTGCACGGCGCCCTGACCGGCGCTTCGGAGGCCATCGCCGATATGCCGCGCCGCTGGCGCGAAGCCCTGGCCGGTGACGGCGAGCTGGACCTGTCGGGTGTGCGCCTGCTCTCCGAAGCCCATTACCTGTGGTCCCCCGGCACCCTCGCCGGCAACCTGACCAGTTTCTTCGCCAGCAAGGCCGTGCGCGGTCGCGTCGATCAGGTCAAGGGCGACCAGTTGCCGCCCGCGCTGCAGGACAAGCGCTTCAAGGGCAAGGTCTATCGCCTGGCGGAACTGGTGATCGATGTGCCGAGCCTGGTCCAGCGCCTCGCCGACCTCGCCGGTGACGGCTTGCTCGCCGGGCAGAAGATCGAACCGCTGCTGGAGGGTGGCAAGCTGGTCGGCCTGATCGTCGATGAGCGCGAGATCCGCGCCCAGCGCATCGTCTTGAGCGCCGGTGCAGGCACGGCGCAACTGCTCGAAGCATTGGGCCTCAGCGAGCCGGCGATGCAGCGTCGACCGCTGCACATGATCATCGCCAAGGGGCCGAGCCTCAAACCGCTGTACGCCCACTGCCTGGGCGGCGGCACCAAACCGCGCATTACCGTCACCACCCACCCGGCCGCCGACGGTCAATGGGTCTGGTACATGGGTGGCGACATCGCCGAAAGCGAAGGCGTGCTCCGTGAGCCTGCGGAGCAAATCGCCACCGCACAGAAAGAACTCGGCCAGTTGCTGCCGTGGATCGACTTGAGCACGGTGCAGTGGGCCACCCTGCGCGTTGATCGCGCCGAACCCCTGCAATCGGGCCTGACCCGCCCCGACAATGCGTTTCTCGCAGAAGAAGGCCGGCTGCTGGTGGGCTGGCCAACCAAACTCGCCCTGGCGCCGGACTTCGCTGACCGCGTGATCGCCAGCCTGACCCGCGACGGTATCCAGCCAGGCCACCCGGCAGCGCTGCCTGTACTGCCGAAGCCACCGATGGGCGTACCGGCCTGGGAGCAACTGTTGCCATGAGCCAACCGACCCTGCATGACTTGCATCGCCCGCTGGGCAGCAGCGGCCTGCTGGTTTCACCCCTGGGCCTGGGCACGGTGAAACTGGGCCGCGACCAAGGCGTGAAATACCCCAGCGGCTTCCGGATTCCCGATGACGATGAAGCGCGCATGCTGCTCAAGCTCGCCCGCGACCTGGGCATCAACCTGATCGACACTGCCCCGGCCTATGGCCGCAGCGAAGAACGCCTGGGCCCATTGCTGCGCGGCCAGCGTCAGGATTGGGTGATTGTCAGCAAGGTGGGTGAAGAGTTTGCCGACGGCCAGTCCCGTCATGATTTCAGCGCGGCACACACGCGAATGTCGGTAGAGCGCAGCCTGCAACGCCTGGAAACGGACTTCATCGATCTGGTGCTGGTGCACTCCGATGGCAACGATCTGGCGATCCTCAATGACTGCGAAGTCTACGAAACCCTCGCCGAACTCAAGGCCGAAGGCAAGATTGGCGGCTTCGGGTTTTCCGGCAAGACCGTCGAAGGCGGATTGAAGGCGCTGGAGCAAGGCGACTGCGCGATGGTCACCTACAATCTGAACGAACAAAACGAGAAGGCCGTCATTGACTATGCTGCTGCACACGGCAAAGCCATTCTGGTCAAGAAAGCCCTCGCCAGCGGTCACGTATGCCTGAGTCCGGGCGTGGACCCGGTGCGCGCCAGTTTCGAGTTGCTGTTTGAACATCCGGGCGTTGCCAGTGCTATTGTCGGGACCATCAACCCGCTGCACCTCGCCCACAATGTCGCGACCGTTGCCCAGGTCCTACGTAGCCACTGACGCCGCTCACGCGGCCTTAAGCAGGAGCCGACATGTCGCGCACGCTCATCAGAAAGAACCCGAGCAACTTCAAGACCCTGCCGTTATTCGTCGAAGCGACTCCTGAAGGCCTGAGCTACCAGAGCGTCGGCAGGCCGCTGAATTTCTCCCAGACCCTGCAACGTCGTCGGCCGGTCACGGTCGGCGACAGCGAACGATTTGCCCTGGAACTGGCCAATCTCGGGGTCTCGGTGCGCCTGACCCTGCATTGGCAGAATCGCGACTACTGGGTGCTGGTGCGTCAGCGTCGGCAGGACCGTGGCGACGTGGTGCTCAAGCTGATCTCCGGTTACGTGCCGGCCCACGAACTGAACCTCCCCCTGCACACGGCGATCCAGGAGATTGCCGAGGAATGCCTGCTGGAAACCCCGGAAGGCTGGCTCGGTGGCCGGTTCAATGACACCTGGCTGCCGGCGCCCTACTCGGCCGCCCTGCATTACCGCGAAGCCCTGCCGTTTCGCTTGTCGCCACTGTCCGGTTCGGCGCGGCCGGTGCGTTGCGCCAACCTGACGTTGATGGAGCGTCCGCGGGCTTATGTGCATTTGCCGACGGCGTCGCTGCAGTTGATTTATGACCTGCGCCTGGACGTTCCCAAGGAAGCCAAATCCCTGAGCCTGTTCCATGTCGATGAAAGGCTGGAAGGCGATCAACTCGTCGCCCGTCTCGATCGCAAGCGCCCCGACCTGTACTTGATGCCCTTGCAGGACGGCCACCCGATGGCTGAGCTCTACACCCTGAAAAAGGATCAGTTGCACCCGGCCAGCACGCGCGGCCTTTACCTGGCCGAGAGTTTTGCCCGACAGGAAGGCTGGCTGGTGCGCGATGAACGAATCCGCTGGAAAGACTGGGTGAGGCAGCAGGGTTTGACCCCGCCGGGGAAGGATTCGGGCTTGGCGCGGTTACGCGGGAAGGCCAAGCTGCTGCTGAAGAAAATTGTGCCGCGCAAGAAGGTCAGCTCTTAAAGCGAAAGATCGCCGCCCCTGTAGGAGCGAGCTTGCTCGCGATGGACGTTAACGATAATGCGTACTCGCTGAATAAACGCGTCGTACTTGAGTCCATCGCGAGCAAGCTCGCTCCTACAGAGGCTGCGATCTTTTACGGCTTCATTCGGACTTGCGGATCTTCTCGACAATCGCCGTGGTCGAGCTGTTTTCCACCAGGCCCAGCACTTTCACGGTACCGCCGTAGGCAGTCACGATGTCCGCGCCGACCACCTGGTCGATCCCGTAGTCGCCACCCTTGACCAGCACGTCCGGCTTGATCGCGCTCAGCAGGTTTTCCGGGGTTCCTTCCGGGAAACTGATGACCCAGTCCACCGCGCCCAACCCGGCCAGCACCGCCATGCGCCGGTCGACACTATTGATTGGACGGCCCGGCCCTTTCAGGCGGCTGACCGATGCATCGTCGTTGATCGCGACGATCAGACGATCGCCCTGGGCCCGCGCCTGTTCCAGATAGGTCACGTGGCCGGCATGCAGGATGTCGAAGCAACCGTTGGTGAACACGATCCGCTCGTTATGCGCGCGGGCATCATCGACCGCAAGCAGCAGTTGCTCAAGACCCAGCACTCCGCGCTCGGACCCCTCCGCGCGTTGAATCGCGCGACGCAATTCCGGTGCACTGATGGCCGCCGTACCGAGCTTGCCGACCACGATACCGGCCGCCAGGTTGGCCAGGGCCACAGCGTGAGGCAGTTCTTCACCCGCGGCAATCGCTGCTGCCAGGGTGGAAATCACTGTATCGCCGGCACCGGTCACGTCGAACACTTCGCGGGCACGGGCCGGCAAGTGCAGCGCTGGATGATCCGGACGCAGCAAGGTCATCCCGTGCTCGCCACGGGTCACCAGCAAGGCACCGAGGTCCAGGTCGTGCATCAGTTGCGCGCCCTTGTTGACCAACTCGTGTTCATCGGCGCACCCACCGACGATGGTTTCGAATTCGTTGAGGTTCGGCGTGATCAGGCTTGCACCACGGTAGATCGAAAAATCCTTGCCCTTTGGATCGGCCAGCACCGGAATGCCACGGGCCCGGGCGGCCTGGATCAGCGCCTGGTGATTTTTCAGTGCGCCTTTGCCGTAGTCGGACAGCACCAGCACCTTGATGCCTTCGAGCAACTCGTCGACCTGCGCGGCCAGCGCCAGCGCGTCGGTGGCGAAGGGTTCTTCGAAGTCGATACGCAGCAGTTGCTGGTGACGACTCATGACCCGCAGCTTGACGATGGTCGGCTGGTGCTCAATGCGCTGGAAAATGGCGCGCACGCCAGCGCCCTTGAGGCTGTTGACCAGGCTATTGGCAGCTTCATCGTCGCCGGTTACACCGACCAGCGAAGCCGGAGCCCCCAGGGCGGCAATGTTCAAGGCAACGTTGGCAGCGCCACCCGGACGGTCCTCGATGTGATCGACCTTGACCACCGGCACCGGCGCCTCAGGGGAAATCCGTGAGGTACCACCATGCCAGTAACGGTCGAGCATGACATCGCCGACCACCAAGACAGGGGCTTGATCGAATCGCGGCATGGACAACTTCATGGTGCAACCCACATACAGAATGAACAGGGGCGCGATATTAACACAGGGTTGGTGTCGGCTTGTGCGGTGGCTGCAACGGGATGATTTGCCGGGTGTTTTTGCTCGTTTTTTGAGCAAAAGAGCCGCCAGCCAACGACACCCGCGCGAAAGGGCGAGCCAGGCTCGCCCTTTCGGGGTCAGGCGATGTCTTCGGCCGGGGCGTCGAGGCCCATCGCGTTGAGGCGCGAGTAGTAGCCGTTTTGCGCCAGCAGTTGCTCGTGGGTGCCGCGCTCGACGATTTTCCCCTGATCCATGACCAGGATCAGGTCGGCCTTCTCGATGGTCGACAAGCGGTGAGCGATCACCAGCGTGGTGCGACCTTTCATGACCTGATCCAGAGCGGCCTGGATATGCCGCTCGGACTCGGTATCGAGTGCCGAAGTCGCCTCGTCGAGAATCAGCAGCGGGGCATTCTTCAACAGCGCCCGGGCAATCGCCAGGCGCTGACGCTGGCCACCGGACAACAGCACGCCGTTTTCCCCGACCTGGGTATCCAGGCCTTCGGGCAATTGAGCGATGAAGTCCATCGCGTAGGCATCTTTCGCCGCTTTTTCGATGTCTTCACGAGGTGCGCCGGCCAGGTCGCCATAGGCGATGTTGTTGGCCACGGTGTCGCTGAACAGGGTCACGTGCTGAGTCACCTGGGCGATATGCCGACGCAGGTTCAACAGCTTGTACTGTTCCACTTCGACGCCATCGATGAGGATTTCGCCCTTGTCGTGGTGATAGAAACGCGGAATCAGGTTGGCCAGGGTCGACTTGCCGCTGCCCGAACGTCCCACCAGCGCCACCATTTGCCCGGGTTCGACCGAGAAACTGATGTCATTGAGCACCTGGCGCTCGGTGTCAGGGTAGGTAAAGCTGAGGTTGCGCACGTCCAGGCGGCCGTTGACGACATCACGCTCGACGGTGCCGGTATCGACTTCAGGCTCGACATCCAGTTGTTCGAAGATACTTTCAGCACCGGCCACACCTTTCTGGATGGTCGAGCTCACCTCGGACAGCTGGCGAATCGGCTTGGGCAGCAGGCCGGCCAGGGTGATGTAGGCCACCATGTCGCCGGCGGACGCATCGCCACGCAGGAACAGCACCAGGAACATCAGCACGGCCATTGCGGTGTAGATCACCAGTTGCAGCAGCGGCGTATAAATGGCGCCGGTGCGGGTCATGCGTAATTGCTTGTCGGTATTGCCCTGGCTGGCGTCGAAGAAGCGTTTCTCTTCGTACTTTTCACCGCCGAAGCTGCGCACCACGCGATAGCCCTGGATCGTTTCGGACGCCACGTGCGTCACGTCTCCCATGGCCAGCTGGATTTTCTTGCTCTGCTTGCGGAATTTCTTGCTGGCCGTGCGCACCATGATGGCAATCAGCGGCAGGATGGCGACCATCACCAGCGTCAGGCGCCAGTTCATGAACAGCAGCGAGGCAAACAGGAAGATCACCGTCATGCCTTCACGAATTACGACCTTGATCGCATCTGTTGCCGCCCCCGTGACCATGGTCACGTTGAAGGTGATACGTGAAATCAGGTGCCCCGAGTTATGCTTGTCGAAATACCGGTTCGGCAACACCAGCAGGTTGTTGAACAGCTGGACCCGCAAGTCATGGACCAGGCCCAGGGAAACCTTGGCCAGGAAGTAGTTGCCCAGGTACGACCCCAGTCCCTGCCACGCGGCGATCAGGATGATCAGCAACGGCACCGCCTGCAGCAGTTGCAGGTCACGCAGGTAGGGCACGGTTGGAAACAGCGCCGCTTCAGGATTGGATAGACCGTCGACGAAGTACTTGAGGATGTAGCCCAGCATTGGCTGCGTCGAAGCGAAAATCAGAAAACCGACGATGCTGATCAGGAACAGGCTGATATACGGCCGGACATAGCCGAGCAGACGGAAGTAGATTTTCAAGCTTGATGGGCTTGCGGAGAGACTGGAGTCGGTCATATCACGCGAATGTCGATGAAAAGGACGCTGACTTTAGCACAGCTTCCCCAGGGTTCTGGCAATCGCATACAGTCTGTGTATTGTGGCGCGTCAAATAGCCACCCGCTGCCCCTGCCTTGGTATGGTCGCTCAATTCAGGAATAAGTTACTCAGCATGCAATTAAACGCTTTGAACAGCACGTCCAATAGAACCTTCGATTTCATTTGTTTGTGGATCCTTCCACTCGGTTACTTATTGCTGCTTTGCGCCCTGTTTTTCCTGCCCGGGCGCAGCGTGCTCCACAAGCTCTACTATGGCCTGTTCAGCATTCCGGCTCTGGTCGCACTGTGCCTGCGGCCGCGGCTCGCCAAGGACCTGCTGCACGAACCGATCGTCATTGCAGTCCTGCTGTTTGTGACATGGGCACTGCTCAGCCTGTCCTGGGGGCCGGGCGACGAAATCAACCTGGGTCAGTTCAAACCGCCATTGCATACCCTGATGCTGTTCGTTGGCTGCTACCTGCTGGTGCGCTATCGCAGCGAAATCATTCAGCCCCTGCTGTTCTGCGCCGCGACGCTGGCGCTGATCATCTCCGCCTACAACCTGTACAGGTTCGGCCTGATCTACGAGCCGGAAATGCGCCTGATCGGAGTCGGCGCGTTCGACAATCCATTGCTCAGCTCCCACGTCTTCGGCTTTTTCTGTACCTACTGGCTAAGCCTGAGCATGACCTGCAAGCGCCCCCGGATACTTTGGTTGAGCTTGCCAGCGATGGCGATCATGTTCGCCACCGTAATGGCCACCGGTTCCAGGACGCCACTGGTTGCACTGACAATCGCTGCGCTGTGGCTGTGTTTCATCTGCTGGAATCGACGCTCGGTCCTTTTGCTTGCCTCCATGATCATTGCCGGAACGACGACTTTCGCGCTATTTGCGGACAAGATCTTCGAAAGAGGCAGCTCCTTCCGCATCGAGCTCTGGCAATTGACCCTGGGCCGGATCGCGGAGCATCCGTGGATCGGACATGGCTACAACGCCGAGTTGACCCTGGACCCGGGCGTCGGCTACAGCCTGCAAGAGCCCCATAGCTTTGCCCTGGGCGTGCTCTACTACGTCGGCATTATCGGCCTGCTGCCATGGCTGTTCTTCCACGCATGGGGCTTCATCAGTAGCCGGCGCCATCGCGTGCAACCGCTGTTCATCATTGCCTCGGCCTGGCTGGCCTTCGGTATCGGCGCGGGCCTGACTGAAGGTGGCGGGATTATCTCGCGCCCCAAGGAGCACTGGTTCCTGCTGTGGATCCCCCTGGCGCTGGTTGCCGCATTGAGCATCAACCAACGTGCCAGACGCCTGTTGGACACACCGATCAAGGCCGCGACGCCAAGCGCCCTGCAGCAGCTGATTGCCGATGCCAGGGTCATCGAAGAAGACGGTTTGGGCCCCAAAGTCCTGCGCCTGACCGACGGCAGCTTTCTCAAGCTGTTTCGCCGTCGCCGATGGTATACCTCGGGCAGTTTCACGCCCTATTCCGATCGCTTTGCCGTCAACAGCGTGCAACTGCGCGGCATGGGCATCCCGACCCCGCAGATCCTCGATCTTTACCGGTTCGAAGACGGCAGCACTGCGGTGCACTACTCGCCGTTGCCGGGCAACACGCTGCGCCAGATCCTGCAAGGCATCACCGCCCCGGCGGTGCGCCAGGCACTGGTGGAGCGCTTCGGCAAATTCATGGCTCAACTGCATCACAAAGGGGTCTACTTCCGCTCCCTGCACCTGGGCAATGTGCTGGTGCTGGAGGACGGTGAGTTCGGCCTGATCGACCTGGCCGACCTGCGAATCTACCCTTCATCATTGAGCCCTTCCCTGCGTCGGCGTAATCTGCGCCATATGCAGCGCTACGCAGTAGATCGACGTTGGCTGTTCGAAGACCACTTCGAAGCGCTGCTGCAGGGATACGCCGCGGCGGCCTCAAAAGCCGACGTGGAAAATTTGCACAGGCAAGTGCTGGCGGGGAGTCCTCCGGCCCGGGCTCACTGATGATAGAAACCAACCCGCTTATCGCGATGACGGGCTACCTGCTTGCCATCGCGACCGCTGCGCTTGTGCTGCGCACGGTGCCAGGATTCGCCCGACAGCTGGAACATGGTGGTGAAAGCCGCTTTGCCAGCATTGACGGCTTGCGCGGGTACCTGGCTTTCGGCGTTTTCGTGCACCACTCGATCATCACCTGGATCTTTCTGCGCACCGGCGTGATCGATTTTCCGCCGAGCAATTTCTACTCGCAGCTCGGCCAGGGCAGCGTTGCCCTGTTCTTCATGATCACCGGATTTCTGTTCTGGGACCGCTTGCTCACCCACGGGCGGCAACACGACTGGCTGGCATTTGCGGTATCGCGGCTGTTTCGCCTCTACCCGCTCTATCTGCCGCTGATGTTGACCGTGTTTGTCTGCGTGTTCTATCTGCAGGACTGGGAACTCAAGGACTCCGGTATCCAGCTTATAGGCCAGGCGCTCGCCTGGCTGACCTTCGACCGGCCAGACGTCAACCAGTACCACCAGACGGGCATGCTGATCTCCAATGTCACCTGGACGCTGGGGTACGAGGTGTTTTTCTACCTGGCCCTGCCACTGGCCGCCATGGTGTTCATTTATCGCGGTGGCTGGATGCAGACGGTGCTGTGCCTGATCGGCATCTACGCCCTGTACCAGGTGCTCGGCTGGGAACACTCGCTGAAGAAGCACTTCCTGGCCAGCTTCCTCGGTGGCATCGCAGCGGCGTACTGGATTCGCCGACCACAATGGGTCGCCTGGAGCCTGACTCCACTGGCGGGCATCATCGCCCTGCTCGCCCTGGCCATCGCCTTTACGGTGTTCAGCCGTGCATTCAACCTGGGGGCGCTACTGCTGCTGTCACTGTTTTTTGTGATCGTGGCATCCGGCAATACCCTGTTCGGCGCCCTGAGGCCACGCAGCATTCGCTGGCTGGGGGAAATCAGCTACAGCACGTATTTGCTGCACGGTTTCGTGCTCTGGATTCTGCTGCAGCGACTGCCGCCGTTGTTGCATCTTGACGCCCGGCAAGCCTGGGTCTTCCTGCCGTTGCTGGCCGTGTGCAGTTGCCTGCTGATCATCATCAGCAGCCTGACTTACCAGTACATCGAAAGGCCCGGCATCAATGCCGGCAAGAAAACCCTGCACTGGTTGCGCCAGAACAGGAAGGCCGGGGAAGAACTGGAGAAGACGGCTCAACAACGCTGAGTATTCCCCCCTTCCCCCCTGCCTCAGCCTTTCTCCAGCCGTGAGAAATACATCCGCCCCAACCCACGCCAGGTTTTCTTGTTCCAGGCCTTGAAGGGAATCTGCGCCAGCAACTCACGCGCCAGCTTGCGATCACGGTTGGCGGTCTTGAGGAACATGGAATTGAGAAACTTGTAGCGCACCTCGTCATACAGCGGGTGATCGCTGAAGAGCGCGTAGGTGCGCAGGATGCTGTCGATCATGAATCGGTGGTTCTTGTAGGAGTTGGTGGCGTGCTTGCGATAGCGCGCCATCAACACGTTCAGACCATCAATGAAGTAACCGGCATGGGTCACCTTCAACTCGATCAGCAAATCTTCCAGGCGAATGGTCGGGTCGAAACCGCCCACCTTCTCCAGCGCTTCGCGCCGGATCATCAGGGTGGGTGCCGGAGGATAGGGCTTGCGCTCCAGGAACATGTCATCGAAGTCCAGGCGACGGAACGGCACATCCCGGCGCTGGCGCTTCTCCGGGTAGAGGTTGCCGTCGGCATCGATCAGCTCGATGTTGCCGGCGCAAATGCCGACCTCGGGCTTGCCGTCCATATGCGCGACCTGAATGGCGATTCGCTCCGGCAACATGATGTCATCCGAACCGAACGGCACGATCAGGCTGCCCTTTGCCCGGGCAATCGCACCATTGAGGGTGTTGGTCAGCCCCTGGTTTTCCTGGACCCGGAAGTCGAAATCATGGGTGGCCTGCAACGCCTTGATCCGCTCGACGCTGTCATCCTTCGAACCATCGTCGACCACCAGCAACTCAATGTTCCGATAGGTTTGGTTGAGGACGCTGAGAATGCTCTGCTCGATGTAGGGGCCGTGGTTGTACGACGCGATAATGACCGTGACGATGGGTTGCGCGTCGTTCATGGCTGTTCCTTGCGGGCCTGTTCCAGGCCGGAGTCGATCAGATTGAGGTATTCACGACGGAACGCCTCGATGTCATGGTGTTGTTGCAGATAACGGAAAGACTGCTCGCCCTTGGCCTTGAGTTCGTCATCCGACAGCCCGAGGTAAGTGTCCAACGCAGCCTGCAGCGTCGGCACATCCTTGGGCGTAATCGCCAGGCCACCGGCCCCCTCGATGAGCGGCAACATGGCCGGCACGTTCGAGGCAATCACCGGCAAATGCCCGCTCATGCCTTCCAGCAGCGCCAACCCGAGGCCCTCGGCCAGGGACGGCATGGTCCAGATGTCGAAAGCGCGAATGTACTGCAGGGCAATTTCCTTGAACCCCAGCAAATGGGCGCGACCGCCGAGGCCGAGACGGTCGATTTCCGCGGCCAGGCGCGACTCTTCGCGACCGGCACCGATGATCGCCAACTGGGTATTCGGGTATTTGTCCTTGAGCGCGGCAAAGGCCTGCAGCAAATAGATATGCCCCTTGACCGGCACCAGCCGCCCCAGTGCACCGATCAGCCGTACCGACGGATCGATGCCGAGCATTTCACGGGCTTTCTCGCGGCTGTGCTGCAAAGCCTCGGCCTGCTCGATGTCGATGGCGTTGGTGATAGCATAGGTATTCTGGTCGGTGAAGCCACAGTCGCAGTCCAGCAGATACTGCTTCACCGCTGGCGACACGCCGACGAAACGCCAGTGACGATCGATCAGGCGCTGGGTCTGGCGGCGCCGGTAAAAACGGTCGTACTCGCCAAAGCCGTGGGAAATACCAATGCACAACGGCACTTTCAACCAGCGGTTGAGCGCCAGCATCATGTTCACCGGCTTGAAGCGGTTGCAGATCACCACATCGAATTTTTCCCGGCGGCAGAACTTGTACAGCTGCCACATCGCCCGCAGGCGCATGCCCTTGAGGGACTTGTCGGAAAACTCGAAGTACACCGAACGATCGGCCCGGCTCACCGCTTCGCCCGGCCCGGGTTTACCCCGCAGAAACGCGGCGGTCACTTCATATCGATCGGTGGGCAGGGCCTTGACGATTTGCTCCGCAAGGTCGGCGAAATCATGGGCTTTGACGTTGTAGTCAGGCTGCAGCTGCAGGACCTTTGACCGCTGACTCATAACTCTCCCCGCTGAGAAACATTGCCTGGTGTGTGCTTGATGGACCACAAAAGCTCGTGGCGCCGGACGGCCTTGCGAAAGAATTCGTTCTCGCCATAAGTGGGCGGCACCCGGCCAGCCAACAACCGTTGGATCAAGCGACGCAAGCGGCGCTTGAACGGCATCGGCGGCTGCAGGTCGTGCATCATGCCCAATGCCATGGCCTTGTCCCGCTGTTGCTCCAGCGGCATCGGCAGGCAATAGGGCTGCATCGGCTGGACGGAATCGAAGGCCGGCGGCAAGGCGATGCCGTCACCGCTATCGCCCATCGGCCAGCGGTCGTTGTCGTGCAAGTGGTTGGCGTAGCCCAACAGCGTGGTCGGTTGCCAGTCCAGGCCTTGCAAGGCCTCGATAACTGCCGCCTGGGCGCAGATATGATCGGGATGCGGATCCAGGGTCGGATGCGGCAGCACGATGACCTCTGGCCGGGCCCGCAGCAGCAATTCGCGCAGATCGGCCAGCAGATTGTTCCAGGTCGGTGCGCCATCGGCATCGCCTGGCAGTGCGAAAGAATTCAGCTGGCGAAATAGTCGGGTGTCGCTCAGGTCCGCTTCCCGCGATCCCGCCGGCACACCGGGCGCGGCCTGCATGCTCGCCAGTTGCAGGCAGAAATAACCCAGCTGTACACAGCGAGCCTCGGGCACACCGGCCCAACGCGGTACGGCAATGCTGTCCCAGGTGCGCAGGCGGCCTTTCAAGCGGGCCGCATCGACCTTGTTCAGGCCCATCTGCCGGTAGTGTTCGGCTTCGATTTCACCGGCAGTCAGCGTGACGATCCAGGTTTCGTCGGCCTGGCTGTACAAACCGTAGGCTGCCAGCTCGGCGTCATCGGCGTGGGGCGCGATGACCATCACCCGCTGACGCCGGTAATCCGGATGTTCCAGTGCCCACAGCACCGGCTCACCGAACACCCGACAGAAACGCCCGCGCAAGCGCAGGTCACCACGGGACAGCGCCTGAGCCTGACCACTGAGATTGAGGTAACGCAGGCCGTTTACGCCCCGCTCGAAGGTTTGTCGGTCAGGGTTTTCGCCCCCCGCCAACTCGACCACCGGATCGAAAAAACGACCCAGCCAGGTGCTTTTTACCCGCAGGGCCAGCACCAGCGTCGCGTCGTCGACCAGCATCACACCCTCGTCCAGGCGCAAGTGTTCACCGCTCAGGTGCACCTTGGGCTGTGGCGTGTACGGGGGAAAGCTGTACTGATAATCGTCTTTCGGCGAGTAGAACAGATGGTCGGCAAACCAGGCTTCATGGGCCATCCAGCCCAGTACCGCCAGCACCAGCGGCAACCACCAGGCCACCAGCACACCGATGAAGATCAACAGCACCAGTGCAATCAACAGGCCGATGCGTTTAGTGCGCCGATGGCGCTTGAGCAGTTGCTGTTTGCGGCTCATGGCTTGGCTCATACGGTGAAGACCGGCACAGGGTTGCACCAGCGATCCTTGTATTCACGGTCGGCGCGACCGAAAGAAAAACGCAACGGCTTGTCCAGCGCCCTGGCATGCTCCCAGGCGCTTTGCGTATTGAGAAAACTCAGCACACTGCCGGGGCTGAACTCGCGAGTCTCGGGATCGACCCCGCCATTGATGTACTCGACGCTGATCCACTGCGGGGTTTCGACGCGGTACACCAATTGAATCGCAATCGGCGCATCGTTGAGAAAAATCACCGAACCGATCAGCAACTCGCGCAGCAACTCGATGACCTCGGCCATGCGTTCGGCCCCCGTCGCCGGGAAACCCCAGCGGCGCTGGAACAGGTCGCAATAAATCGCTGACAGATCAAAGCTGGAAAATTCGGACACCGGCCGCACCACGCCCCCGGCCTCTTCCAGCAGGCGCAATTCACGGCGCTGGTTGTAGCGAAATTTCTTCGACAGCTCCTCGGGGGTACGAGCCATGGCCAGTTGCTCGGCCTGCAACCTGATGCCGGTGAACCGCCCCTCGTTCAACGCCGACAGATAGCGCGCGCGATGACGCAAAGGCGCCTGGGCATCGGCCGCGGCCGGCAGGATGATCTCGGCGTTGCCCAGGTCGAACAGGCCTTTCTTGCCGCGACGCTTGAGCACGTCCTTGGACAAGGCCAGGTCGCGCCCCCAAGTCGGGATCGCCGCCTTGACCTCATCACCCTGCATCCAGGCCAGGTAACGCACCGGGATGTCTGCCAGTTGCGCCAGGCGCTCGACCACCATGGGATGAGTCGCGACGCTGCCGCCATAGCGCTGCCAGGTTTCGGCGTAAGTCGAGGCGTCGACTACCGCCCAGCCACGCTCGCGCCAGCCTTGAAATCGGTTGAGCATCAGCCCCTCTGTGCCAGTTCGGTAACGTGCGGCAAGTGCCAGAAAGCATCGCGCACTGCGCGGTCGGAAAAGCGTTCGCGCAAGCGCTCGAGCATCATCTCGGCACACTGTCGGCGTTGCTGATCATCCATGCCGGCCAGGTGTTGCAGGCCCTGGGCCAGATGTCCGGCATCACCCAAAGGGAACAGGATGCCCACGCCTTCGACCACTTCCTTCGCGCCGCCGCACGCCGTGGCGAGCAAGGGGACGCCGGCGGCCATGGCCTCCAGCAGCACCATGCCGAACGGTTCGTGATCGGAGCTCAGGGCGAACACATTGAAAGCGCGGAAATAGTTGCGCGCATCCGGCACCTGGCCGAGGAACAGCACCCGGTCGCCGATACCCAGCTCGCGGGCCTGAGCCTTGAGATCTTCCTCCAGGCGCCCCTTGCCGAGAATCACCAACTGGCTGTTGGCCGGCAACTGCGGCAATGCCTCGGCGAAACCATCGAGCAGCGTGGCCTGGTCCTTGTCCGGATGCAGGCGTCCGACGTTGCCGACAATCCAGGCATCCGCCGCCAGCCCGAGGGTTTCCCGGGCCTCGCGAGCCGATACCTGGGTGGCTTGCAAGGCATCGACGTTGATGCGGTTGTACAACGTCTGAATTCGCGAGGCCGGCCACTTCGGCAGGCAACTGCGCATGTCATCGCGTACCGCGTCGGACACACCGAGCAGGCTCAAACGCTTGCGGAATATATGGGCGAACAGTTTGCGGCTGCCGCGCTTGTAGTCTTCAAACCCGTGGTGCACGCCAATGACCGGCAACGACGTACCGAGCAGGGCGATATAGATAGGCTTGAAGCGATGAGCGATGCAGAAACTGAAGTTGCGCGACGCGGCGATCTTGCGCAGATCGCCGATGGCGCCCAGTTTCAGGCCACGAATGGCCTTGGAACTGTACTCCATGAACAGCACCTCGTCGGAGGCGCAGCCCGCGGCGACTTCGGCATCGGCAACCCCGGTGAGAAACACCGTGGTCACGCGATAGCCAGTCCCCGCGAACAGGCTGGCGTACTGCCGTGCGCAGTCCAGGAACGGCCCGTCATAGCCGTGGCAGAACTGCAGCACATGACGTTCAGCCGAACGTGTCATAGGCGTTTGCGCCCTCTTTGACCACCAGGATGTCTTCCATGATCAGATACTGTAGATCCGAACCGAAGAACATGTTCAGCGCATCGGTCGGCGAGCAGATCATCGGTTCGCCGCGACGGTTGAGCGAGGTGTTGAGCGACACGCCGTTGCCGGTGAGCACTTCCAGCGCTTTCATCATGTCGTAGTAGCGCGGGTTGTATTCGCGCTTGAGCACCTGGGCGCGGGACGTGCCGTCTTCGTGGACGACTTCCGGCACGCGGGTCTTCCATTCTTCCGCCACTTCGAAGGTGAAGGTCATGAACGGAGCCGGGTGATCGATCTTGATCATCTGCGGCGCCACGGTGTCGAGCATCGACGGGCAGAAAGGCCTCCAGCGCTCACGGAACTTGATCTGGTGGTTGATGCGATCGGCCACGCCGGGCACGCTCGGGCAACCGATGATCGAACGACCACCCAGTGCACGCGGACCGAACTCCATGCGGCCCTGGAACCAGGCCACCGGGTTGCCATCGACCATGATCTTGGCGATCTGCTCCGGCATGTTGTCGAGCTTGCGCCATGTCGGCTTGTTCTCGTGACGGGCGCAGGCCGCGATCACGTCTTCGTTGCTGTACGACGGGCCGAGGTAGACGTGTTCCATCTTCTCGACCGGTACGCCACGGGCGTGGGACACGTAGGCTGCGGCGCCCACTGCGGTACCGGCATCGCCGGACGCCGGCTGTACGAACAGCTCCTTGACGTCGTCGCGTGCGATGATTTTCTGGTTGAGCTTGACGTTCAACGCACAGCCACCGGCGTAGGCCAGCTTACCGGTTTCCTTAAGCACGTCGCCCAGGTAGTAGTCGATCATCTGCAGCGCAATTTTCTCGAACAGCGCTTGAATGCTGGCGGCGTAGTGGATGTAAGGCTCGTCGGCGATGTCGCCTTCGCGCTTGGGACCCAGCCACTCGATCAGCTTCGGCGAGAAGTAGTAACCCTTGCCCTTCTCTTTATAGCGACGCAGGCCGATGACGTTGGCGTAGTCGGTGTTGATCACCAGTTCGCCGTTTTCGAACGAAGCCAGGCGCGAGAAATCGTATTTGCTGGCGTCGCCGTACGGCGCCATGCCCATGACCTTGAACTCACCGTCGAGCATGTCGAAACCGAGGAACTCGGTGATCGCGCCGTACAGGCCGCCGAGGGAGTCCGGATCGAAGAATTCCTTGATCTTGTGGATCTTGCCGTTTACGCCATAGCCGAAGAAGGTCGTGGCGTACTCGCCCTTGCCGTCGATGCCCAGGATCGCGGTTTTTTCCTTGAAGCCGGAGCAGTGGTAGGCGCTGGAGGCGTGGGCCAGGTGGTGTTCGACCGGCTCGATCTTGATCTTCTTCGGATCAAAGCCCAGTTGCTCCAGGCACCAGACGATCTTGTTGCGATAGCGCTTGTAGCGACGGTTGCCCATCAGGATCGCGTCGAGTGCACGGTCCGGGGCGTACCAGTAACGCTTGGCGTACTGCCAGCGGGCCTTGCCGAACAGGCTGATCGGGGCGAACGGGATCGCGACCACGTCAACGTCGGACGGCTTGATACCGGCCTGTTCCAGGCAGAATTTCGCCGATTCGTAGGGCATGCGGTTCTTTGCATGTTTATCGCGTACGAAGCGTTCCTCTTCAGCCGCCGCGACCAGCTTGCCGTCGATGTACAGGGCTGCGGAAGGATCATGGCTAAGGGCGCCGGACAGGCCAAGAATCGTCAATGCCACAGGGGTCTAGCCTCTTTAGTCTGCATGCAGGCGCAAGCGCCTCAAAAATTAATGTGCCCTCGCAAGGGGCGAGAGACAGCTAAAGGGCGGGATTATAGCGTAAAAGCGGCGGCTAGCCTCTAGCC